>SFCY01000139.1 GCA_004558865.1 Bacteroidales bacterium | reverse complement strand
CCGGTGGTCAACTTTTCCTTACAACAACAAAGGTAAAAATTAACCATGAAACTAAAGGCATAAACCTTTAAAATATTCACACTGCAAAGATAAAGTAAGGGTATGAGGCTCAACCTATGGGATAGCCGTCGAGCTTGCTCGTAAGGCTATCCCATAGGTTGAGCCTCAGAGCTACTATGGAGCGTAAGCCTGACCATGATTTTCCATTACCATTTACTCATTGGCGAAGTCTGGACTATACGAAATGAAACAACATATCCAATCCACGGAAAATATCCATTGAACCGCAAAAATGCTCTCGATAGCCTCAAATCGCTGGCACGACTCTGCGCCGTAGCCTCTGAAACAGACTTTGCAACCCAGTTGCAAAACATTATTCCTACCTTTGCAGTGTGAGAACGGGAGATAGGCCTCGCCTTCTCCTTATAGATAATGGAGAACAACAACTTTATATAACAGAGATTAACAACAAAAGGATATGAACAAGAAACTTGTGAGAATTCTCGCCACCGCCGTCCTGCTATTGGGAGCCTGGTTGGTGGAAAAATACGCGGCATTGCCAATGTGGCAACTGCTGTTGGTGTATCTCGTGCCCTATCTGCTCATCAGCTACGACGTGTTGGCCGAGGCTTGGGAGGGCGTAAGCGAGGGAGATCCCTTCGACGAGGACTTCCTGATGGGCATCGCCACTATCGGCGCGCTCGCCATCGGCTTCCTGCCCGGCGCAGAGAGCCAGTTCACGGAGGCGGTGTTCGTGATGCTGTTCTTCCAGCTGGGCGAGCTGTTTGAGGACTACGCCCAGGACAAGAGCCGCGACAGCATCACCAAGCTGATGGACATCCGACCCGACACGGCCCATGTGGAGCGTGACGGCAAGTTGACGACCGTCAGCCCCGACACGGTGGCGCTGGGCGAGACCATCGTTGTGAGGCCGGGCGAGAAGATTCCTTTGGATGGAATGGTGGAGGAGGGTGCTTCCTCGCTCAACACCGTGGCCCTCACGGGCGAGTCCATGCCGCGCGACGTGGCCAAGGGCGACACAGTGGCCAGCGGCTGCGTCAACATCAATGGAATGCTGCGCGTCCGCGTGACAAAGTCGTTTGGCGAGTCCACCGCATCTGCCATCATCAGCATCGTGGAGCACTCGCGCGACAACAAGTCGCGGAGCGAGAATTTCATCACCAAGTTCGCCCACATCTACACGCCCATCGTGGTGGTGGCGGCCTTGCTGCTGGCCTTCGTCCCTCCCTTCTTCGCCGCAAGCTATGCCGAGGCGTTCGGCACGTGGCTCTACCGCGCTCTCACGTTCTTGGTGGTGAGCTGCCCCTGCGCCCTCGTCATCTCGGTTCCGCTCACGTTCTTCGCCGGCATTGGCGGAGCGTCGCGACGCGGCATCCTCATCAAGGGCGGCAACTATATGGACACACTGGCCAAGACCTCCACACTGGTGTTTGACAAGACGGGAACGCTGACGCGCGGCATCTTCTCCGTTGTGGCCGTGCATCCCGAGCAACTGTCGGAGAAGGAACTGCTCCATCTGGCCGCCCACGTGGAGCGCTTTTCCACCCATCCCATCGCCGCCGCCCTGCGCGCCGCCTATCCCGACGAGCACGACGGTTGCGCGGTGGAGGACGTGACGGAACAGGCCGGCTATGGTGTCACGGCCAAGGTGAACGGCAAGGAGGTGCACGTAGGCAACGAGAAGATGATGCATGAGTTGGGCATCAAGACCCATCCCTGCGACAAGTGCGCCCACACCACCGGCACCACCATCCATGTGGCGGTGGGCGATGTGTATGCGGGCCACGTGGTCATCTCCGACCAAGTGAAGGACGACTCGCTGCAGGCCATCAAGTCGCTCAGGCGGCTCGGCGTGAGACGGATCGTCATGCTGACGGGCGACAGGCAGGAGGTGGCCGACAGCGTGGGCCGGCAGCTCGGCCTCGACGAATGGCACGCGCAGTTGCTTCCCGCCGACAAGGTGGGCCGAGTGGAGCAGTTGCTCAAGAAGCAGCCGAAGGGCAAGAGACTGGGTTTCGTGGGCGACGGCATCAATGACGCACCCGTGCTGGCGCGCGCCGACGTGGGCATCGCCATGGGCGCATTGGGCAGCGACGCGGCCATCGAGGCTGCCGACGTGGTGCTGATGGACGACAAGCCCTCAAAGATAGCCACAGCCATGGCCATAGCGCGCCATACCATAGCCATAGCCCTGCAGAATGCCTGGTTTGCCATAGGCGTCAAGGTGGCGGTGCTGGTGCTGGCCTTATTGGGACTGGCCACGATGGGGATGGCCGTCTTCGCCGATGTAGGCGTGATGGTGATTGCGGTGCTCAACGCCATGCGCGCCCTGCGCACCAACAAGCTCTGACCCATACGAGGTCCAAGGGCATTGCCTTTCCACAACAGTTTCCATAACTTGGCCACGGATTTCCAAATTCGTGGCCAATCTTATCCATCACCATCCGCTTCCGGGCAGGTCTGTGTAGATTCGTGGCTTTTCTCTTCCACAAACCCACACTTATCTTCGGCCATCGCCTTCCGGATTCGTGATGGTGGATTTAATCTTTCTTCAACAGGCTTGCATTCAAGAACTCATTCAAAAATGGGTGTCCACAAGCAAGATTTATACTTCCAAATAGACAACTATAAATATAAAAATTGGTTAACATTAATGAACAAAGAAGAATCCGTTAACAATTGGATGTTAAATTTCCAACTTTAAACCGTAACTTTGCTACCATGAAGAAGAGAACGATTTGGATCATAACAATAGTGATGGGGTTGTCGTTCATCGTGTTGCTTTTCATGCAGCTCACCTACATCAGTCAGATGGTCAACATGAAGAAGGAGCAATTCGACGAGAGCGTCAACCGTGCCCTCTATCAGGCCAGCCGCAACCTGGAACTCAACGAGACGCTGCGCTACCTGGAGAAGGACATCAACGCCGTGGAGCGGAAAAACAACAAGGGCGACTCCATCGACTTGGATGTCGACGGCCCGCTGATGCCCACCCACCAGTCGTCGGTGGCGAAGAACACGGACGGCTACACCTCCTTCCAAGCCAAGACGATGATGACCAAGCCCTCGCAGATGCCCAAGGCCATGATCCTGCACAACGACAAGAAGTCGAACGACGAGGCCTCCAAGACCTTGCAGGAAATCGTCAAGAACCGCTATGTCTACCAAAAGGCACTGCTCGACGAGGTGGTGCTGTCTATCATCTATTCCGCATCGCAGAAGCCGCTCAAGGAACGCATCAACTTCAAGCTCCTCGACCAGGACCTCAAGGCCGAGCTGATGAACAATGGCATCAACATCCCCTACCACTTCACCGTCACCACGCAGGACGGTCGCGAGGTCTACCGCTGCCCCGACTACACCGACGAGGGCGAGGAGTATGGCTACCAGCAAGTGCTCTTCCACAACGACCCGCAATCCGAGAGGGGCATCGTGAAAGTCCACTTCCCCGACATGTCGAAGTACATCTACTCCAGCGTGCGATTCATGATTCCGAGCGTCATCTTCACCGTCGTGCTGTTCCTCACGTTTGTCTTCACCATCGTCACCATCTTCCGGCAGAAGAAGTACTCGGAGATGAAGAACGACTTCGTCAACAACATGACCCACGAGCTGAAGACCCCGATAGCGAGCATCTCGCTGGCCGCGCAAATGCTCAACAGCCCCAGTGTGCCCCGCACGGAGCAGATGCTCAACCATCTGAGCAAGGTGATTCTCGACGAGAGCCGCAGGCTGCGCTTCCTCGTGGAGAAGGTGCTGCAGATGAGCATGTTCGACCGCAAGCAGGCGGTGTTCAAGAAGAAGCAGCTCGACCTCAACGAGATGGTGGAATCCATCGCCAACTCCTTCCAGCTGCGCATCGAGCATACAGGTGGAAAGATTTTCACAGAGATTGGAGCCGTAGACTCCACCATCTATGTGGACGAGATGCATTTCCAGAACGTCATCTTCAACCTGATGGACAACGCCGTGAAATACCGCAAGCAGGACCAGCCGCTCAACGTCTATCTCAAGACGTGGAACGACGACGAGTTCCTCTACCTCAGCATCCGCGACACGGGCCTCGGCATCAAGAAGGAGGACCAAAAGAAAATCTTCGACAAGTTCTACCGTGTGCACCATGGCAACGTCCACGACGTGAAGGGCTTCGGACTTGGGCTGGCCTACGTGCAGAAAATCGTAATGCTCCACAACGGCGTGATCAAGGTCGACTCAGAGTTTGGCAAGGGCACCACCTTCACCATCAAGCTCCCTGCGATAAAGGACGATTAATCAAACCAAATACAAATTCAAGCGGCTTCACCGGCCACGGATGGCCAATGGCGACAGGCCGCTTACAACACGACAACGAATATGGAAGAATCATTGAAAATTTTGCTTTGCGAGGACGATGAGAACCTCGGCATGCTGCTTCGCGAGTTTCTCCAGGCCAAAGGCTATCAGGCCACGCTCTGCGTGGATGGCGAGGAAGGCTACAAGGAGTTCATGAAAGAGAAGTTCGACCTCTGCGTCCTCGACGTGATGATGCCCAAGAAGGATGGCTTCACACTTGCACAGGACATCCGCCAGGCCGTCTCCGACATGCCCATCATCTTCCTCACGGCCAAGACGCTGAAAGACGACATCCTTGAGGGATTCAAGATTGGAGCCGACGACTATATCACAAAACCCTTCTCCATGGAGGAGCTCGTGTTCCGCATCGAGGCCATCCTGCGCCGCGTGCGCGGCAAGAAGAGCAAGGAGAGCACGGTATACCACATCGGACGCTTCACCTTCGACACGCAGAAGCAGCTGCTCACCATCGACGGCAAGCAGACCAAGCTCACCACCAAGGAGAACGAACTGCTGGCCCTGCTCTGCTCCCACCGCAACGAGGTGCTGCAGCGCGACTTCGCACTGAAGACCATCTGGATTGACGACAACTACTTCAACGCGCGCTCCATGGACGTCTACATCACCAAACTGCGCAAGCACCTCAAGGCCGACGACCAGATCGAAATCATCAACATCCACGGCAAGGGCTACAAGCTCATCGTTCCCGAAGAGGACGAGGAGGCCAACGCCTGAGTTCACCGACAACCCATCATCCAATAAACGGCTGTTCCACCACCGGCGTGGGCAGCCGTTTCTGTTGTTCAAACTGGTTCAATGGATATTTTCCGTGGATTGGATATGTCGTTTCATTTCGTATAGTCCTGACTTCGCCAATGAATAAATGGTAATAGAAATTCATGGATAGGCTTGCCACCAAAGGTGTGGGTCTGAGGCGATGGGTAGGCCGTCGAGCTTGCTCGTAAGGCCACCCCACCGCTTCAGACCCATAGCTCCGGTAGGAGCGTAAGCCTGGACGTGACCATTTTCCTTCCCCTTTTCATATAAACTTACCATGATTCCACGGAAAATATCCGCTGTGCC
>SFCY01000009.1 GCA_004558865.1 Bacteroidales bacterium | reverse complement strand
CAGCGCTATAAATGTAAATAAAAAAATCAACATTACAATAAATTTAGTTAAAAACGAAAAATAATCGAGATTTCCTTTGGTCAGAAACCTAGGAAGCGGTAAGTCAGGTTGGCCACGGCTGTGAGCGTCTTTCCCGTGAATTCGGCAAGCGACGTGGCGCCCTCGCCTTGCGAGGCCTTGGGTATCCATTCTCCCGTCCAGCTGTAGGTGCGGCTGAGCGTGTCGATGTTGTTGGTTGTAGTGTAGTCGTATCGCGCCGAAACCCTCATGTTGAGTCCCTGAGTGAGCAGGTTGCGTTTCTCGTAGACCACATTTGGCGTGACGGCCCAGTTCTTGCGCAGTTTGCCGCCAAAGACGATCTTCATCAGGTTGGCATTCTGAATCTGTGCGTATTCGTGGGTGTACTGCAGGCCGAAAAGCAGCTTGTTGGCCCAAGGCTTGTTGACGAGTCCCGCCTGGAGAACCACGGCCTCATTGTGGTAGCGGTCATGGAAACGGCGGAACCATCCCTCCTCATTGCTGATGGTGGACGTGCCAAGGTCGGTCCATTGCGTCTTCACCTTGTAGTCGTTGTCGGAGTAGTTCTGGTAGGCGTTGAGGCGCACCATGAAGCCTTGCTTGCTGGTCCAGCCAAGGGAGAGGTTGCTACGATGGGTGTTGAACGAGCCGAAGCTGTAGCTTGCGTCGACATAGGTGTGCGGGGTGTGGTTGGTGACAATGTTGATGACGCCACCGATGGCATCGCCGCCAAACTCTACCGGCACCACGCCCTTATACACCTGCAACTGTGATGCAAAGCCTGTGGGGATGTTGTTCAATCCAAAACTCGTGTTGGAGTTGTCCATCGGCATACCGTCGATGAAGACTTTGACATGCTGCCCTGTGAAACCGTTGAGGTTGAGCTGTACCGACGAGCCTACGCCACCCTCCTCGCGGACCTTGATACCGGCCACACGGTCGAGGGCATGGGCAAGGTCGAGATTGGTGTTGCGCAACTTACGCGTGTCGATGGCCACGGCATTGTAGGCCGACTTGTTCACACGGTCGACATATCTTCCGCGAACGACGACTTCACTCAAATGATGCGTGCGGCGAAGAGAGGTGGAGTCTGACACATGATGGCCATCATGAGGATGGGCATTCTGCGCCTGTATCCCCAAGGGAGAGGACAGCAGGGCCACGGTCAGCCACATAAAAACAATCCTATTCTTTTTCATATCCATTCAATTTCACGTCTTATGTCTGACAACTTTTATATCTTGTCACGATATAAGATATGGTGTACTTTTGTGGTACAATAAGGTGGATATGACAATCCAATGGTTGTACGCCGCTCGCCCAAGCAGGCAGGTGGCTGGGTCTCCTTATCCGTTTCCGTCAACCAAATCTTCAAAACCAGCAGCGGGAAGCCTCCTGCTTGGCGGGTGCAAAGTTATCCATTATCAAGATTCCCCACAATACCTAAAAATGGTGAAAAAAGAAGAGAGTCGGTTGCCCACCGTACCTTACCTAATTGTATACTGCCTTGAGGCTGGTTCTATAAATTAGGCTGATAGAATAATCGATAAAGTGGAGTTGTCGTTTCGGTCGTCTTCTGCTTCTATCGGTCTCAAAACGTCAAGTCTCATCGGTCGTGTAGCCCGCTACACTCCCTCTTCAACTTACGTTTTGAGTCCCGATAGCTTGGAGAACCTTTTCGATAAGCCAAATGAGAAGAGCCAAGCTTGCTTGGACTCTGCCATGGCGAGAAAAGGTGGGCGTAAGCCCAATACGACTCGACCTAATTTATAGAACCAGCCTTGAACAAATCATGAATCAAGGCTCGAAGCGGGCAGGCTATGGCTTTATGCAACATTCGTGGCAACTGTCGCGATAGTTCGTGGCAATTGGCACGATAGTCCATGGCAACTGGGACGATAGTTCGTGTCAGCTGCCACGGAGCCGAAGTAGTCGATTCTTTTGTGTGTAGGCCCCAGAAGAAGCTCGCCAAAAGCAAAGGGGAAGATGCATATCTCAGCCCATTATTCGTGGATGCTGTTCAACTGCAGGCGCGGATAATGCGAATCATGCATGATGGACATGAGCCGGGGAGCGAAAGTGCTGCCCGTGGGCTGGAAGTCAGAAGTTGGAAGCCAGGTCGAGCATGATGTTCCTGTCGCAGGCGGTAATGCCATAGACGAGAAGCAGCTGGCTGTCGGTATTGAATGCGGCGAAGAGGCCGGAACTGCTGTTGGCGTTGTAGTTCTTGAAGAGGATCACGGCGTCGCTCACCTTTCCTTGGAACCATTTGCTGTAGCCGGCGTTGAGCTGGTCGGAGGCCTCACACTCCCCCGCCGCGAGCAGGCGGTCGTAGATTTCCTCCGCCTTCTTGGGCTTGGCCTGGACAAGAAGCCCCCAGGCCAGGGCCCGCCTCACGTCGGCATCGTTGGGATAGCTGAAGTCCAATTCGTAGAGCTTCTGCATGCCCTCATCGGCCTTGTCGGTCCAAAGCAGGGTGATGCCCAAGCGGATCCGGTAGGCCACATTGTCGGGGTCGGCCACGCAGAGCCGCTTATAGTATTCCACCGCCTTGGGATAGTCGCCCTGGCCGGCACAGTAGGCGGCCACCTTGGCCAGGGCCATCCTGTCGTCGGGACGCTCTTGGAGGATTGCCCTGTAGTTGCCGACAGCTTCTTCCATCCTGCCGGTCTTTTCCAGCCACAAAGCCTTCATGCGCCGCTCCGCCACGGACAGCGGCTCCTCGGAATAGCAGCCCACAAGCTCGCCCAAAAGGTCGAACCGCCCGCGCCTGGCCATAAACTGCTCCATCCTCACTGCCAGACGGCGCAGGGGCGTATGGCGGAAGAGCGGATGGATGAAGAAGAAGCGGCTGCGGCTCTTGGCATAGTCAAAGGGATTGGCGAAATCGTCCTTGCGCACGTAGAGCCGGAAGAAGCGGTAGAGGCTCTGCAAGTACATCAGCCGGATGTAGGCGGGGGCATTGTGGTCGGTGGCGGTCTGCTCGGCGGCAAACACCGACTCGCTGCCCCCCAACAGCTCGCGCACGCCGGCCGGAAGCTTGTCGATGACCGACGACAGGGCCAGGGCGAAGCTGTAGGCGTCGGAGTCGCAGAAAGGCGAGTGGCTGCCAAGGCGTTCCATCAGCCCGGGAGCCCGCAGCTTCTCGGCCACCCCGCTGAGCGCGGGATGGTCGGCGCTGAAGGGGGCGAACCAATTGCTCAGCACATAGAAGAACGCAAATCGCTTCATGTGGGCGAACCCTCCAAAATAGATGTCGCTCCCCCGCTCCTGCATGTTCCTCATACGGCGCATGCTCTGCTCCATCTCTTCCATCTTGCGGTCGAAGTCGTCGCCGTGGAGCATCTCGTCGAGCGGGTCGTCCACTTTCTCGTGTATGCCGTTGTGGTCGATGGTGAAAGTTTGGTTCTTCATGATGCCGGGCATGATGTCTTGGCGTATGGTGGCCGTGTCCTTGTCCACATCGATGCAATACACCACCTGCATCTGCATCTCAAGGAGCTGCCTGCAGCGGTCGTCGTCGGCCGTCAGGGCGTCTATCCATTCCTGTATCTCGGGATAGAGGTCCATACTGCCCAACTCCGCGTCGAGGGCGAAGGCCACGCCCACAAGGCCTCGCTGGCGCAGGGTCTCGTCGCCGGCCGAGATGGCCACATGCACCAAGACATGCAGCTTCTCCACGTCGAAGATGTTGACGCACGAGAGCATGATGGCCGACGTCAGGAGCGAGGCGTCGAAGAGGTCGATGGTGGGCGACACCAAGATGTTGGCCCAGAACTGGAAGCGCGCCTCGTTCCATTGGGGCGAGACGAGGATGGCGTCGAAGAGCCGGCTGAGCCAGTCGTAGTGGTCGCGGATGAGTTGGCGCCGACGCTGCTCGTCGGGAGAGAGCGAGAGCAGGGCGATGTCCTGCACGTATCCCTCCAGCCGCGCCCTCACCTCGTCGTCGGAAACCACAAGGCCACGGCCCCTCACGGCCGCGGCCTGATAGGTTGGGTTGTGGTGGACGTAGGCCTGCAGCGCGATGTCGCCCACCACGGCGAGCAGCCGGCGCAGCAGCCGGTTGTAGAGCGTCTCGCGCTGGCTGTCGCTATAGCCCCGCAGCACGAAGTCCTTCATGCGGTTGTAGTCGAGCCGGATGTCCTCCAGCCGCTCGTCGCCGTGCAAGGTGTTGTGGTTGGAAATGGTCTCGTCGAGCAGCCGGATGGCGCCGCCCAGGTCGTGGGATTCAAGAATGCGTGAGCGTACCTCGTTGAGGGAATACATTTCTTCCATGTCGTTCTCTTCCTTTCTCATTCAAAAAAATGCGGGTCTATGTGCTTGTATCTCAACCGAGGCAGGGCCTTCACGGTGCGCTGGTCGCTGCCACAATACTTCTCGATGAGCCTACCGTAACGCTCCACGCCATGCCGGTTGATGCTGTCTACGGCCTGGTTGTAGGCTTTCACAAAATCCCGCAGCTGCTTCTGCCGGGCCTTTTCCCCACACGCCGCCTTGCGGAAGGCCACCACGCCAAGATGGAACCCCGCCTTGTTGGAATCGAACAGCACGCTGGCGCCCATCAGCCGGGCGGCGGTGGCCTGGGGCTCTGTGAGCCAGAGGGCGTCCATCTCGTTGTTCTGCAGCATCCTCAGCCTCAACTGCACGTCGTTGAACTGCACGCGAAACACGTCGCCCGAGGTCTTGACGCCCCTCAGGGCCACATCGGTGAGATAGTCGGTGGCGGAATGGCGCGTCATGGCCACCATCTTGTTGCCGAGCTGCTTGGTCTCGAAGATTCGTGCCTTGGGGTTGCCGAAGAGCTGCCAGTAGGCGTTGGTGTCGCCGGCCTTGACAACGCCCACGCCCCGCCTCTCCATCTGCTGGAGCCGCTTGAGGTCTGTCACCATCCCCTCCAGACTGCCGCCGATGAAGGCGGTGTCGTTGTCGATTTGGGCATTGCGCATCTTTAGCCGTATGTCGGAGCCCGTCTGGCGGAACAGGCTGTCGTCGTGGGCGATGAAGAGCGGCAGGCAGTCCATGGTGGGCAGCACTCCGATCTTCAAGGCCGCGCGGTCCTGGCGCAGTTGGCTCATATACTGGGCCCGCGTGCGGGTCAGACGCGTCTGGCGCGACTCTCCGCAAGCGCAGGCGAGGAGCAGGGAGACCAAGGGGATTATGAGGGACAAAGACCGTTTCGTCATCTTGATGATTCATTAAAACTCAAGAGAAGGACGACCCACAATGCTTGTTTCCTCATGGGCCACCCTTCTCCGAGATTATTGGTTATGCGATATTAGCGGATGCAAAATTACCAATAATTTTTTGAGTTCCAAAATTAATTGTTACTTTTGTGGCTCACAAACTCTAAGGAGATGGCAAAAGACAAGATAGCTTACGTATGCTCCAACTGTGGGCAGGAGTCGCAGAAATGGATGGGCAGATGCCCCAACTGCGGCCAGTGGAACACGTTCAGGGAGATTAGGGTGGCCGCCGACACGGGCTCGTCGGCCGCCCACAGCGCCGCCATGGCGCTCAACTCCCACCGTCAGCTGTCCACGGGCAGCCACCGGCCCATCAGGCTGCGCGACGTGTCGGCCATGGACGAGCCGCGGGTCGACATGCACGACTCCGAGCTCAACCGCGTATTGGGCGGGGGGCTCGTCAGGGGCAGCATCGTATTGCTGGGCGGCGAGCCGGGCATCGGCAAGAGCACGCTCCTGCTGCAAACCATCCTGCATCTGGGCGACCGCAACGTGCTCTACGTGAGCGGCGAGGAGAGCGCCCACCAGATCAAGCTCCGCGCCGACCGGCTGGCCGGAGGCTCGGAGCTGCCCGAAAGCATCACGCTTCTCTGCGAGAACTCCCTGGAGAACATCTTCAAGGATATCGAGGTGGTGAGGCCCGACATCGTCATCGTCGACTCCATACAGACCGTCAGCACAGAGACGGTCGAGAGCTCGCCGGGAAGCATCACGCAGGTGCGCGAGTGCGCCGCCGCCCTGCTCCGCTTCGCCAAGACGAGCGGCACCCCCGTCATCCTCATTGGGCATATCAACAAGGAGGGGACGCTCGCCGGCCCCAAGATCTTGGAGCACATCGTCGACACCGTCATCCAGTTTGAGGGCGACCAACATTATATGTACCGCATCCTGCGCTCCATCAAGAACCGCTTCGGCAGCACTTCGGAACTGGGTATCTACGAGATGCAGCAGAACGGGCTGCGGCAGGTGGCCAACCCGTCGGAGCTGCTGCTCACCCAGGACCACGAAGGCCTGTCGGGCATCGCCATATCGTCGGCAGTGGAGGGCGTCAGGCCCTTCCTCGTCGAGACGCAGGCCCTCGTGTCGTCGGCCGCCTACGGCACTCCGCAGCGGTCGGCGACGGGATTCGACCAGCGCAGGCTCAACATGCTCTTGGCCGTGCTGGAGAAGCGGGTGGGGTTCAAGCTCATGCAGAAGGACGTGTTCCTCAACATCGCCGGCGGGCTGCGCGTCACCGACATGGCCATGGACCTGAGCGTCATCGCGGCGGTGCTCTCAAGCAATGTCGACACCGCTATTGAGCCCGGCTGGTGCGTATGCGGCGAGGTGGGCCTCTCGGGCGAGGTGCGCCCCGTCAACCGCATCGAGCAGCGGGTGGCGGAGGCGGAGAAGCTGGGATTCAGCCACATCATCCTGCCAGCCTACAACATGAAAGGCTTCGACCCTCGCAAATACAACATCGAGCTTCACCCCGTGAAGAAGGTGGAAGGAGCCTTGCGCGAGCTCTTTGGATAGGGGGGGCTCTGCCCTCTTCCCCCTATGCCCCAAAAAATGGACAACAAAGCAACAACAGATATGAAAGACTCAGCTATCATCGTGAGCGGCGGGATGGACAGCATCACCCTGCTCTACGACAAGCAGGACGAGATAGCCTTGGGCATCTCGTTCAACTATGGCAGCAACCACAACAAGAAGGAAATCGCCTTCGCCCAACTCCACTGCGGGCGGCTGGGCATCAAGCACATCGTGATCGACCTTGGCTTCATGCCCAAATACATGAAGAGCAGCCTCATGGAGGGCGCCGGGGCCATCCCTGACGGCAACTACGACGACGAGAACATGAAGTCGACGGTGGTGCCCTTCCGCAATGGCATCATGCTCAGCATCGCTGTGGGCATCGCCGAGAGCCACAACCTCAAGAGGGTGCTCATCGCCAACCACGGCGGCGACCACGCCATCTATCCCGACTGCCGGCCGGAGTTCATCGCGGCCATCAACAAGGCGGCGCAGGCCGGCACCTACATCGGCGTGGCCGTAGAGGCTCCCTACACCCTATGGCGGAAGCAGGACATCGCGCTGCGCGGCCACGAGCTGGGCGTCAACTACGCCGAGACCTGGAGCTGCTACAAGGGGCGCGAGAAGCACTGTGGCACCTGCGGCACCTGCCGCGAGCGCAAGGAGGCCTTCCTGCTTGCCGGCTTGGAGGATCCCACGGAATACGAGCAATGAGGCACGACGACTCCATCTCCATCTGCAAGGGACTGGCCATCATCCTCATGGTCGTAGGCCACGCAGAGGCCCCAAGCGCGCTGACAGGCTTCATCTACGAGTTCCACATGCCGCT
The DNA here is from genome assembly GCA_004558865.1 of Bacteroidales bacterium. Lineage (GTDB taxonomy): Bacteria > Bacteroidota > Bacteroidia > Bacteroidales > Bacteroidaceae > Prevotella. The sequence continues at coordinate 20,625 of SFCY01000009.1, read as the reverse complement.
GTTCTTCATCACGGCCGGCTACTTCTTCAACCTCAAATACCTCAACGACGAGGCCACGTTCGTCAAGCGCCGCCTCAGGGGGCTCTACGTGCCGTTCGTCAAGTGGTCCCTCTTCTTTCTCGCCATCCACAACCTGATGTTCCAGTTGGGCATCCTCAATGAGTGCTACGGCAACTCGGCGGGCGGCGTGACCCATCCCTACACTTGGCACCAAATCCAGCAAAACGCGTGGAGCATCGTCTTCTCCATGGGAGGCTACGACGAGTTCCTGGCCGGGGCCTTCTGGTTCTTCCGCGCCCTCCTCGTGGCCAGCATCCTCTTCTTGGCGGCCTACAAGCTGGCCGCCGCCGGCGGAAGAGTGCTCTCCCACTGGCGCGGCAGGCACTGGGCGGATCCACTCCACTCCCCCGCGACGGCCATCGGCGTGGGGGCGGCGGTGGTGGTGGCCCTCTATCTGGCCCTGCTCTGGAAGTCGGCGGGACAGTTGCGCATCGTCACCCTCGTGCAGGGCGGCGACCGCGACCTCATGGGCTGTTTCTTCTTTGGCGTCGGCTTTCTGCTGCGCTACGCACTGAGGCGCATCCCGCAGCCGTGGTGGCTCACGCTGCTCTATGCGGCCGCAGTGTGGGCCTTCAGCCGATGGATGCCCGCGAGCATGACTTTCCGCACCAGCCTCCACCAAGTCCTGGCCTTGCCCCCCGCCGCCGTTCTCGGCTTCCTGATGACCTACAACGTCAGCACCATCATCAACCGCCGGGACAACACCCTGCGGCGCTTCCTCGTCTATTGCGGCGACAACACCCTCTGCGTGTTCGTCTTCCACATCGTGGCGTTCAAGGCCGTAAGCCTCGTCAAGATATGGTATTACGACCTCGACTGGCTGCAGATGGGCTGCCATCTGGTCATACACGAGCATTCGCAGGACGACCTCTTCTGGCTTCTCTACAGCATTGCCGGCGTGGGCATTCCGCTCTTCGTCAACCATTCGTATCACAGATTGCGAACCCGACATTGCAGAAAGGCTCCAAATCAGGGGACATGAGAAAAAAAACTCCGCAGAAACCCATTTATATGCATTCTTTTTCGTAAATTTGCAGTCGAAATAGAAATAGCTAACAACATTTTATATATAAAGGAATTAAAATGACAATCGATCAATTCAACTTTGCCGGTCACAAGGCAATCGTCCGTGTGGACTTCAATGTTCCATTGGATGACAAGGGTAATGTAACAGACGACACCCGTATCCGCGGTGCTCTTCCCACTCTGAAGAAGATTCTCGCCGACGGTGGCGCGCTGATTATGATGAGCCACATGGGCAAGCCCAAGGGCAAGGTGAAGCCGGAGCTCTCCCTGTCGCAGATCGTGAAGAACGTGAGCGCCGCCTTGGGCGTGGAGGTGAAGTTTGCCAAGGACGCCGGAAACGCCGACGCTGAGGCCGCAGCCCTGAAGGGCGGCGAGGCTCTCCTGCTTGAGAACCTGCGCTACTATCCCGAAGAGGAGGGCAAGCCCGTCGGCGTGGAGAAGGGCACTCCCGAATACGACGCCGCCAAGGCCGAGATGAAAGAGCGCCAGAAGAAGTTCGCGCAGAAACTGGCTTCCTACGCCGACGTGTATGTGAACGACGCCTTCGGCACCGCCCACCGCAAGCACGCCTCCACGGCTGTGATCGCCGACTATTTCGACGCTGACCATAAGATGCTCGGCTACCTCATGGAGAAAGAGGTGAAGGCCATCGACAACGTGCTCAAGAACTCCCAGCACCCCTTCACCGCCATCATCGGCGGCTCCAAGGTAAGCTCCAAGCTTGGCGTGATCAAGAACCTGCTCGACAAGGTTGACAATCTGATCATCGGTGGCGGAATGGGCTACACCTTCATCAAGGCCCAGGGTGGCCACATTGGCGACTCGCTCCACGAGGACGACCTCATGCCCGAGGCTCTCAACGTACTCAAGGCCGCCAAGGAGAAGGGCGTGAACCTGAGCCTCTCCGTTGCCACAATTTGCGGCCGCGAGTTCAAGAACGACACCGAGATCAAGGAGTTCCCCATCAATGAGATTCCCGACGGATGGGAGGGCATGGACGCCTCTCCCGAGAGCCTTGCCATCTGGAAGAAGATCATCCTCGCATCGAAGACCATCCTGTGGAACGGTCCTGTGGGCGTGTTCGAGTTTGAGAACTTCTCCCATGGCACGGGCGAGATTGCCAAGACCGTAGCCCAGGCCACACAGGAGAACGGCGCCTACTCGCTCGTGGGCGGTGGCGACTCTGTGGCCGCCATCAACAAGTTCGGCCTGGCCGACAAGGTTTCCTACGTTTCAACCGGCGGCGGCGCCATGCTCGAGGCTATCGAAGGCAAGGTTCTGCCCGGCGTGGCCGCCATCGAGGGCAACAAGTAATCACTTCCTGTTGCTATAGTGACAACAGAAACTGCCCCATGCCAACAGGAGACAACATCTGACCAAACAATCCCAACTGCCCCCCAAGGCGGTTGGGATTCTTTCGTGGAGGATGGGTTCCCTGCCATGAGGCAATCCCAAGACAAACTATAAGAATAATGGATTGGTTAATCAATATCTTCACCGACACCAACTCTGTGGCCCACATATCACTGCTCTTCGCCATAGTCATCTTTGTTGGTGTGCTGTTGGGTAAGATTAAAGTTGGAGGCATCTCGTTGGGAGTCACCTTTGTGCTGTTTGCCGGCATCCTGGCGGGGCACATCGGTTTCACCGCTCCCACGGACATCCTCAACTTCATACAGGATTTCGGCCTCATCCTCTTCGTGTTCTGCATTGGTCTGCAGGTGGGGCCGGGATTCTTTGAGAGCTTCCGCAAAGGCGGTGTCGAACTCAACCTGATGTCGTGTCTGGTCATCCTGCTCAACATTGGAGTCATGTTCGCCTGCTACTATCTCTTCTTCGACACGAGCAACCCCAACAACCTCCCCATGATGGTGGGCACGCTCTATGGAGCCGTGACCAACACTCCGGGACTTGGAGCCGCCAACGAGGCCCTCAACAGCGTATTCCCCAAAGGCGGAGTGCCCCAGATAGCATCGGGCTACGCCTGCGCCTACCCGCTGGGCGTGTTGGGCATCATCACAGCCACCATCGCCGTGCGCTACATCTGCCGCATCAACCTCGACGGAGAGGAAGCGGAGCTCCAGCAGGATGAGGAGGAAAACCCGCACGCAAAGCCCCACACCATGTATATCCGTGTGGCCAACTCTTATATCGCTGGCCGTACGCTGAAGCAAATCACGGAGTTCCTCAACCACGACATCGTCTGCACGCGTATTCTCCACAATGGAGAGCTGAGCATTCCCAACCGCGACACCGTGCTGGAAGTCAACGACGAGATCCACGTTGTGTGTGCCGAGGCCGACGCCGAGGCCGTGCAGGCCTTCATCGGCCCGGCTATTGAGGTGAACTGGCCTGAGGAGAAAGACCAGCCCATGGTCTCCCGCCGTGTCATCATCACCAACCCCAGCATGAACGGAAAGACCTTGGGCACCATGCACTTCTCAAGCATGTATGGCGTCAACGTGACGCGCATCACACGCCAGGGCATGGACCTCTTCGCCAGCCGCAACCACCGGTTCCTGGTGGGCGACCGCATCATGGTGGTCGGTCCTGAGGACAACGTCAACCGCGTGGCCGAAATCATGGGCAACTCCACCAAACGGCTCAACGCGCCCAACATCGCCACCATCTTCATCGGCATCACCTTGGGCATCCTTTTCGGCAGCATTCCCTTTGCCATCCCGGGCATGCCCGTCCCCTTGAAGTTGGGCATCGCCGGCGGCCCGCTGCTGATAGCCATCTTCATCGGACGCTACGGCTACAAGGTGCATCTGGTCACCTACACCACCACCTCTGCCAACCTGATGCTGCGCGAGATTGGGCTTGTGCTCTTCCTTGCCAGCGTGGGAATCAAGGCCGGGGCTGGATTCTGGGACACCGTGGTGCAGGGCGAAGGCCTGAAGTATGTGGGCACGGGCTTCCTCATCACCATCATCCCTATCCTCATCGTTGGCCCGCTGGCCCGTCTGAAGTACCATTTCAATTACTTCACCATCATGGGAATGCTTGCCGGTACCTACACCGACCCTCCCGCACTGGCCTACGCCAACCAGGTGTGCTCCAAGGAGGCTCCCGCCGTGGGCTACTCCACCGTGTATCCCTTGAGCATGTTCCTCCGCATCTTCACGGCAGAGATCATCGTCATCTTCTGCTGCGGGGCTGCCTAAAGGCGGGGAACAAGCGCACAGACGGCTTTCAAGCAACCGCTCGATATGGGAAAGCCGCCTCGCAGGATGCCATCACGCAACCGCTCGATAAAGGAAAGCCGCTTCACAGGATGCCATCACGCAACCACTCGATAAAGGAAAGCCGCTTCACAGGAATGTGGAGCGGCTTTTTCGTTGTGAATCCGTCTCGCTTTCAGAATCCGTTCCATGGTTTTCAATCTGCACGGATGCGTACAATCTGTTCCCCATGCCTACAATGAAAAGTCAGAGAGGAGTTTACAAGCGATTGGACTACTCAATCTTTCTCCTGCATGTCTTCATACCCTTCTTCTGTGTCAGTTGTCACACTACTACGCAACAACTGGCACACAACAATAGAACAATCGTCACACAACTGTGTGATGGCCATCACAAGATGGACAGACGACGACAGAAATAACATGTATACATATCGGCTTGGTTCCTAAACCTAATTTTTAGAACCGGCCTTAAACAAAAAACAGCGGGAAGGCCTTTGCTGGGAAAATAATACGCGCGCGCTGTATAGGAAGAGAGGGGGAGGCGCTCAATGGTGTTGTTTCATCGCCTTAGGCAATGCCCTCAGGCTCACCAGCCACTTTCCCCCAACATATCGCAGGGGCAGCGCAAACTTGGCCTCGCCCACCAGATGGGCAGAGGCTCCGATGGTGTCCATGGCCAGAAAATTCCTCACCGTGACAAAGGCCACAGCCGTTGTGTCGGAGGTGTAGTCGATGTCGCCAAGCTCATGGGCCGCCCCCTCACTCATGGCCCTCAACGAGTCGATGTCGGCCTGGTGCACATTGGAGGCCGCATAGACCAACCACTCTTGGGAGCCGGCATCCACATTCTTCAGCGCATCGTCAAAATGCCAGTTGAAATAGGATGCGGCGAAGGAGTCGACTGTGGTCGCGAGCTGGTCGCCGTCGCCTTCATGGGGGCGACTGCAACCTAAGGGCAGAGAGAAGCCGAAGGCGGCAGCACTGATGAAAACAAGGCTTCTCAGAGAGAAATGTATCATAAATCGTGTGTTGTTTGGACAAAGATAGCGATTTTTTTGTTTTTACCACAGAAAATGAGTAATTTTGTATACTTTTCATACAACATTATGCTAAGATTCATTAGTTTTGGCAGCGGAAGTAGCGGAAACTGCTATTATTTGTATTCTGACACCGACGCCCTGCTGATAGACGCAGGAGTGGGCGTGCGCGGTCTGAAGAAGAATTTCAAGGACTTCGGCCTATCGTTGTCAAGCATCCATAACATACTTGTCACCCACGACCATGCCGACCACGTGAAGTCGATAGGCTCATTGAGCCGCGACTACGGCCTACCGGTCTTCACCACCCACCGCGTACACGTAGGCATCGAGCGCAACTACTGCGTGCGCCAGAAAATAGGCCCCGAGCGCGTGAAAGTCATCGAGAAGGGAACGCCATTCAAGGTGGGCGAGTTCTCGGTGATGCCTTTCGGCGTGCCCCACGACAGCATGGACTGCGTGGGCTACAGCATCGTGCACGGCGACGTGAACTTCTGCATCATGACCGACGTGGGGCGGGTGACGGAGGAGATGCAGCCTTTCATCGCCAAGGCCAACTATCTCATCATTGAGGCCAACTACGATGAGGAGATGCTCTTGGCCGGCCCCTACCCCCAATACCTGAAGCAGAGAATCCACAGCGACATAGGCCATCTGAGCAACCTCGCCTGCGGGGAGGCGCTTGCCCACTTCGCCACCCGGAGCCTGCGCCACGTCTGGCTGTGCCATCTCAGCGAGGAGAACAACCACCCCGAGCTGGCGCGCAAAACGGTGGAGCAAGTGCTGCGCTCGTATGGCATCATCGTAGGGAAAGACTTCGAGGCGGACGTTTTGCGGCGCAAACTGCCCTCTGGTCCATGGGAACTGAAATAAATTTCATTGAAAAATGAATTTATTGCCGAATAATGTTGGGTAGGTTAAAAAAAAGTCTTACCTTTGCAGTGTTATCCTGAATACAATCTTTTTACCTTAAAAGAAAACTAATACCTATTGAAAGGATGTCTTCCTCTGCGAAGAGGGGGACATTTTTTTGTGGCCTTACGCGAGTTGCTTCCGCCCCCTCCGCCTTTGCAAAAGGGAGCGGCCGGCACCAACCTATTCAAACACCTCGTCGATGTCCATATCGCTGTCCGCGCCCTGCTCCTCCTTGACGCAGGGGTCATAGTCGGTGGGCAGGCCGAAGGTGGCCGATGGCGTATAGCCCAAGGATTTGTCGCGATACACCTTTATCATATAATAGGCCCAGATGGGAAGAGCCATCGTGGCTCCCTGCCCCATCTGCATCGTGTCGAAGTGGATGTCGCGGTCCTCGCCGCCCACCCAGCAGCCGCTCACGAGCTGGGGCGTGAAGCCCATAAACCAGGCGTCGGAGTTGCGGTTGGTCGTTCCCGTCTTGCCGCCTATCTCCCCCTCCAAATTGTACTTGTAGCGCAGTCGTCCGGCCGTACCGCCATCGACGACAGCCTGCAGCATGACGAGCATCTTGTTGGCCGCATCGGCGCTTATCACCTCGTTCATGCGCGGCTGGAAATGGGCGATGATGTTGCCGTTCTGGTCCTCTATCTTCGTGACGAAGAGGGGCGCCGTGCGGATTCCGTGGTTGGCAAAGGTGGTGTAGGCACTCACCATCTCGGCCACACTCACCTCGCACGGTCCCAGACAGAGCGACATGGAGGGATGAATCTCTGGATTGTCGATGCCGAAGTCGTGGAGTGTCTTCACAAACTGATTGGGGTTGAGCTTGCTCATAAGGTAGGCCGAGATCCAGTTGTTCGACTGCTGCAGTCCCCACAACAGCGTCACCATGGAGCCATAGCGTGCGTGGGAACCGTTGCGCGGAGTCCATGGCCGCCCCGCCACCATGTAGGTGCGCTGCACGTTGGGAGCCTTGTCGCAGGGGGTGAACCCATTGCCCATGGCCAGTGAATAGAGGAAGGGCTTGATGGTGGAGCCCACCTGGCGGCGGCCGCCCGTCACCATGTCATACATGAAGTGGGTATAGTCGAGCCCACCCACGTAGGCCTTGACATATCCCGTCTTGGGGTCCATGCTCATGAAGCCGGCGCGCAGGAAGTGCTTGTAGTAGCGTATGGAGTCGAGGGGCGTCATGGTGGTGTCGAGGTCGCCATGGTAAGTGAATACGGTCATGTCGGTGGGCGTGCGGAAGGCTTTCAGGATTTCGCCCTCGCTGCATCCTGCGGCCTTCATGTTGCGATAGCGCTCGCTCTGGCGCATGGAATTGCGCATGATGGTGCGCACCTCCTCGGGCTTGAGCGCGTCGCTGAAGGGAGCGTTGGCGTCGCCCCGCTTCTCCTTGTCAAACTCCGGCTGCAAGAATTTGGCCACGTGGCCGTAGACTGCCTCCTCTGCATAACGCTGCATACGGCTGTCGATGGTGGTGTAGACCTTCAGTCCGTCGGTGTAGACATTGTAGGGCGAGCCGTCCTTCTTGAAGTTCTTGTTACACCAGCCATAGAGCGGGTCGCGGTCCCAGGCGATGGAGTCGATGACATACTGGCGTTGGTTCCACTGCGGATAGTCGGCCCTGTCGGGCCGCTTGGCCATCATATACTGCCGCAGGAACTCACGGAAGTAGGTGGCGGAGCCATCCTTGTGGTCGGTGCGGTGGAAGTTGAGCACAAGAGGCTCGGCCGTGAGGCTCTCAAACTGGCCGTGGCTGATGTAGCCGGCCTTCTCCATCTGCTGCACCACCACATTGCGGCGCTCGGTGCAGCGTTCGGGATAGCGCACGGGATTGAAGAGTGATGGGTTCTTGCACAGTCCCACGAGTGTGGCCGACTCCAAGAGGGAGAGGTTTTTGGGTTCCTTGTTGAAATAGGTGTTGGCGGCGGTCTTGATGCCCACCGCATTGTGGAGAAAGTCGAAATAGTTGAGATAGAGCGCGATGATTTCCTCCTTTGTGTAGTTGCGCTCCAGCTTGATGGCTATCACCCATTCGATGGGCTTTTGGAAGAGCCGTTCCAAAGTGGAGTGGGCCTTTCCCGAATAGAGTTGCTTGGCCAGCTGCTGGGTGATGGTGGAGCCACCGCCCGCATTGACCTGCCCGAGGATGCCCCTCTTCACGATGGCACGGCCCAAGGCGATGAAGTCGATGCCCGAATGGTCGTAGAAGCGCGCGTCCTCCGTAGCCACCAAAGCCTGCACCAGATAGGGAGAGAGCTTGGAATAGGGGATGACGATACGGTTCTCGCGGTCGGCATTCCAAGTGCCCAACACCTTGCCGTCGGAGGAATACACCTGCGTGGCCGAACGGTCGATTGGGTTCTGCAGGTCCTCTATCGGGGGCATGTAGCCAATCCATCCGTTCCATATCATGATGAAGGCCACCAGCACGACAACCACGATGGCGGCCAGCGAGCCCCAAAGGAAATGTATCAACTTTCTTCTCATATAAAACTCCGTATTATTTCGGGTGGCGCAACACCCGGCTCCAGTCCCGACAACCCCTGCCAACGGCCCGCATTCTCACCCTGAGTGGCCTCGCAGAGAACTTTAATTGTGCAAAATTAAGAAATTCTTTTGAAATATGCCACATAAATGGAAAATTATGATTAACTTAGCACTCGAAAACTGGAACTTTCAAATCCACAAACTGGTAATATGGAAAAACATAATTTTGTGACGATTGCCGATTTGTCAAGAGACGACATCATGTATCTCCTGCAAATGGCGCAAGAGTTTGAGAAGCATCCCAACCGCGAGCTGCTCAAGGGCAAGGTGGTGGCCACGCTTTTCTATGAGCCGTCCACTCGTACGCGCCTGAGCTTCGAGACGGCCGCCAACCGGCTCGGGGCGCGCGTCATTGGCTTTTCCGACGCCAAGGCCTCAAGCGTCGCCAAGGGCGAGACGCTGAAGGACACGATTCTCATGGTGTCGAACTATGCTGACATCATCGCCATGCGCCACTACATCGAGGGCGCGGCCCAATATGCCTCAGAGGTGGCGCCAGTGCCCATCGTCAATGCGGGAGACGGAGCCCACATGCACCCCTCGCAGTGCCTGCTCGACCTCTACTCCATCTACAAGACGCAAGGCACGCTCGACAACCTCAACATCTATCTGGTGGGCGACTTGAAATATGGGCGCACCGTACACTCGCTCATCATGGCCATGCGCCACTTCAACCCCACATTCCACTTCATAGCCCCGCCAGAATTGGCCATGCCCGAGGAGTACAAAATCTACTGCCGCAAGCACAACATCAAGTTTGAGGAGCATACGGAGTTTACCGACGATGTCATCTCGCAGGCAGACATACTATATATGACGCGCGTGCAGAAGGAGCGCTTTTCCGACTTGATGGAATACGAGCGCGTGAAGAACGTCTACATCCTGCGCAACGCCATGCTCCACAACGTGAGGCCCAACATGCGCATCATGCACCCGCTGCCCCGCGTGAACGAGATCGCCTACGACGTGGACAGCAACCCCCACGCCTACTACATCCAGCAGGCCCGCAACGGACTCTATGCCCGCGAGGCCATCTACGCCTACTGCCTGGGCATCAGCCTGGACGAGGTGAGGAACGACAAAACCATCATTGACTAATCACGACTATGGCAAAGAAAGAACTCTTGGTGACGGCCATCGAGAACGGGACCGTCATCGACCACATACCCGCCGACAAGACCTACGACGTGGCCAACCTGCTGAGACTCCAGGAACTCGACACGCCCGTAACGATTGGCTACAATCTGCCCTCTAAGAAGATAGGGCGCAAGGGAATCATCAAGATTACCGACAAGTTCTTCACCGAGGAGGAAATATCGCGGCTCAGTGTCGTGGCGCCCAAGATTGTGCTCAACATCATCCGCAACTATGAGGTGGTGGAGAAGAAGACGGTGGAGACTCCCGACGAGCTGCGCGGCATCGTGAAGTGCAACAACCCCAAGTGCATCACCAACAACGAGCCCATGCAGACCATCTTCAACGTCATCGACAAGGAGAAAGGAATCCTGAAATGCCACTACTGCGATAAAGAACAATATATCGACAATGTGAAGCTTTGTGAACACTAAATTTAATAACTCATCCAAAACAATTAAAAACCATGACTCAAGATCAGAAAATCTTTGATTTGATTGAACAAGAGCATCAGCGCCAGCTGAAGGGTATGGAACTTATCGCATCTGAGAACTTCGTCAGCGACGAGGTGATGCGCGCCATGGGTTCCTACATGACCAACAAGTATGCCGAGGGCCTGCCCGGCCACCGCTATTATGGCGGCTGCCAGATTGTGGACCAGTCGGAAGACCTCGCACGCGAGAGGGTGAAGAAGCTCTTCGGCGCTGAGTTTGCCAACGTGCAGCCCCACTCTGGCGCCCAAGCCAACGCAGCAGTGCTGTTGGCTGTGTTGCAGCCTGGAGACACATTCATGGGTCTGAACCTCGACGAGGGCGGCCACCTCTCGCACGGCAGCAAGGTCAACACCTCCGGCATCCTCTACAACCCCATCGGCTACAACCTCAACAAGGAGACAGGACGCGTGGACTACGACGAGATGGAGAAGCTGGCTTTGGAGCACAAGCCCAAGCTCATCATCGGCGGCGGCTCCGCCTACAGCCGCGAGTGGGACTACAAGCGCATGCGCCAGATTGCCGATGAGGTGGGCGCACTGCTCATGGTCGACATGGCGCATCCCGCCGGACTCATCGCCGCCGGACTGCTCGACAACCCTGTGAAATACGCCCACATCGTGACCTCCACCACCCACAAGACACTGCGTGGCCCGCGTGGCGGAATCATCCTCATGGGCAAGGACTTCCCCAATCCATTCGGCAAGCGCAACAAGAAGGGCGAGCTGCGCATGATGAGCTCACTGCTCAACTCGGCCGTTTTCCCTGGCATCCAGGGCGGACCCTTGGAGCATGTCATCGCAGCCAAGGCCGTAGGCTTCTTCGAGAACCTCCAGCCTGAGTGGAAAGAGTATGCCTTGCAGGTGAAGAAGAACGCCGCAGTGCTGGCACAGGACCTGATGGACCGTGGCTTCCATGTGGTGAGCGGCGGCACCGACAACCACTCCATGCTCGTGGACCTGCGCACGAAGTATCCCGACCTCACCGGCAAGGTGGCTGAGAACGCACTCGTGGCCGCCGACCTCACGGTCAACAAGAACATGGTGCCCAACGACAGCCGCTCCGCCTTCCAGACCAGCGGCATCCGCCTGGGTACGGCTGCCATGACCACCCGCGGCGCCAAGGAGGACATGATGCACCTCGTGGCCGAACTCATCGAGACCGTGCTCAACGCTCCCGAGGACGAACAAGTCATCGCCAGCGTGCGCGAGAAGGTCAACGCCACAATGAAGAACTACCCGCTCTTCGCCTATTGATTTCCCAAGACTCAACATCCCCATATCCCGCTGCTGGCTTGGACCGGCAGCGGGATATCCAAGCAGCTGCAATCTGCCCCCTGAAATTGGCCTGCTTGGTCAGGAATCCTCGCTTGGTACACATTACACCTGATAACAACACCACAATCTATCACTATGCGCAGCCACAACCATTGTTTCCTATTCATCCTGCTGCTGTCACTCGTTTTCCCCATCGACCTGAAAGCCGACGGCGTGAAAGGCAGGGTGGTCGACGAAGAGACCGGAATGCCCATCGCCGACGCCAACATACAGCTCGTCGTCAAAATCTACAACGGACAGACAACCTACGTCACGTCGACCGACAGCTTGGGCTTGTTCTGCTTGAGCTCCTACTTCACGGGGCGCGCCGTCATCAGCATCTCCTTTCTTGGCTACAAAACCGAGACTGTGTCGGAATACCTCTTCTCCGACAATGAGAGCAGCGACACCATCGACCTCGGCGACATCAAGCTGAAACGCTCCGCCACCATGCTCAAAGCCTTGGAAGTGACAGGCCACCTGCCCAAAGTCACGATGAGCGGCGACACCATCGTGTTCAATCCAGAGGCCATCAAGCTGGAGGACAACGCCAAGATATTGCAATTGCTGCGCAAGCTGCCGGGAGTGAGGCAGCACAAGGACGGACGATTCTATTGGAAGGACAAGCCCATCCGGCTGATGATGAACGGCAAGGACACGTTTGGCGAGGCTTTAGTGACGCAGCTTCCCGCCGACATCGTGAAGAAGCTGAAGCTCTACGACCGCCGCTCCAAGCTTGCCCGCCACACGGGCGTCAGCGACAGAAAGGAGGACAACGTGCTCGACATACAGATAAAGCCGGGATTCATGGACAAATTCTATGGCACCGCCCAGGCCCAGTATCTCACCACAAACCACTACTATGCCCACACCAACGGCATCAAACTCTCCAACGCGTCGCCCATGATGTTCCTCCTCAACGCCAACAACATCAACGAATGGTGCAAAATGTCATACAACAGCCTGTCGGTGTCGACCAGTCCCAACTTCGGCAAAGGGCAATTCGGCGGACTGTCGCTCTCGCACAACTGGCAGACCGAGGGCGCCGACGGCAACAACAACATCACTTTCGCCCCCTATTTGGGGCATCACGACGAGTGGGGCGACAGCTATTCATCCACGCAGAACTTTTTTCCCGGTGAGCGGCAGACCTTCACGCTCTCGAAGACACACAGCTACAAACACGAATTCAACCCCTCGTTTGAGGTTTCGGCCGACGTTTACACCGACTCGGTGAACGAACTCTCACTCACAGGCTCCTTTGCCTACACCAAAACCCACAACAAGACGGAATACAAGATGGCGCGCTACGACGAGGAGCCATACGCCTATGGGAGCTTCCCCATGGACGAGACCTTCGGCGCACAGCCTGGCACAGGACTCTTCAACCACACACAGCTGCGCAGCCGCAGCAAAAAAGTGGACGACAACGACCAGAGCGCGGCCAAGCTGTCGGCACAATGGTCGCACTTCCTGCCCAACAACAAGGGTGAACTCGACCTCACCGCCCAAAGCCAACTGACAAGCTCCAACACACGCCAACTCGTATACCGCAACTACGACTACCTCAAACGGCAGCCCAACATAGGAGTCAACCAGTGGGGACGCAACCCCCAGCTCACGTCGAGGAACAGCATCCAGACCGAAATCAAATTCGTTCTCAGCCCGCGGCTCACGCTGAGGCTCACGGAAACCTTGGGCTACGACTTCGCGCGCGACAACATTGACTTCTATACCGACAGCCTCAACAACGCTCCCGAGGACTACCGCCCCACGGCAGCCGATCCTGCCAACAGGCTCCGCTCCCACCAAAACTCCATCTACAACAGCATGGAGGCTTCGATGACATACAACATCACCAACAAAAACCACCTCACTCCCTCCATGGCTTGGGGCTGGCACCACGACCACCTCAACTACCAGCGGGGCAGCCTCGACACGACGGCCACGCGCTGCACGAACCTCATCGCCCCGTCTCTGAAATGGCTGTACAAGATTGACCGCACGCAAAACATCGACATACAGCTCTCCTACGCCAACACGCGACCTGAACTGTCGTCGGTGGTGGACTATGTCGACAGCCGCGACCCGCTGAACATCATGCGAGGCAATCGCGACCTGCGCAACAGTGGCCGATACGGAACCACCGTCAACTACACCAAAATCCTGCCGCGCCAACAAATCATGCTCAACACCATAGTGGACTTCGCCCACGAGTCGTCGCCCATCACCTATCTGCTCGTCTACAATGGCCAAACGGGCAGCTACTCCTCGATGCCTGTCAACGTGAAAGGCGGCAACAATCTGAAAATCAGCCTGGACTACGACCAGAGCTTGGGAGCCTACGTAAGATTGCAAAACAAGGCAACGGCCAACTGGCGACACGCTTACGCCTATCTCACAGCGACGGACTTCGACCAGACCCCCGTCCGCAACACACAGCGTGCCTTCACCTTCAACGACGACCTGTCCATAGCCTACGAGACCGACAATTTCCACGCTGAGCTCTTTGGAAAGCTTAGGGTCAACAACTACCACTATTCCCAGACACCCGACTTTGACAACAAGCCGTTGGACTTCACCTACGGCACAAAGGCGTGGTTGAAGTTGGGCGACTTCAAACTCTTCACCGATATCAGCGATGAGTTTCACTGCGGCTACCAGTCGGCGGCTTTCAACCGCCACCGCTGCATCTGGAACGCATGGGCATCACTCTCTGTGATGAAGGGAATAGGCACAATCAAGTTGGGCATGAACGACATCATCAACCAGCAGAACCAAAAATACAGCAATGCCACCGCCTACCAGCGCCTCGAGTCGTGGAACGACAGCTTCACCCACTACGCCTACCTGAAGTTTGAATACAACTTCCGGCCAAAGAAGAGGCGATGACCATCCAATTAGGCGCGTCTTCTCCCTCCATGGCAGACCAAGGGAAGCCGCTTGGTTCCAAGCCGTTGGTTGGGCGAAAAACTTTCTGATAAAAAAAACAGGAAAAAGTTTGCTGGTATCAATAAATTATTATACCTTTGCACTCGCTTAACCAAAGCGGTTACGGTACCTTGTCCGAACGGTTAGGTAACGGTCTGCAAAACCGTTCAAGGCGGTTCGACTCCGCCAGGTACCTCCTGCAAAGGGCAATCCACCATGTGGGTTGCCCTTTTTCATTGTCATCCATTCCCCCACGGACACAGATGGATCATCGCTTGCCGGCCCGCCTTCTCCCTTTCCCCAGACTCGGGCAGAGAGGTGCAGCACCCAAGGGCGGCAAACGAGACGAGTCAATACCGAAGCTGCCAAGATCAAAACAAAGCCCATCCATATCAATGACAAGGCCTAAAGTTGTCCAACTGAAGCGTTGAACAACAAGCGTGACACCTTTCACGATATTTTGTGGGAACTGCCATGAAGCTAAAATAGATGGACGTTTGCGGACAGTCATACCAAAATTACAGGGCAACCGCTTCACTTTGTCGCCATAATTATGTATCTTTGCAGCTGGCAAGCAGGAGGCACGGCGTCTCGCTGCGCAAGAATGCGCGGCGAGGAAGGCGGACCTCCTAATAAAACAAAGAAATAAACGACAGAACATGTATAAATCCCTCTTGACAACCTTACTTTTACTCTTGCAATTGGCTTCCAGCATGGCACAATCCACCATCAAGATGGTGGTGGGCACCTATACCAACGGCACAAGCCGTGGTGTTTATTCCTTTGATTTCGACCAAGACCATGGAACTGCCCATGCACTCGACACGCTGGATGTCAGCAATCCCTCGTTTCTCACCATCAGCCAAAATGGGACGCGCATCTATGCGGTGAGCGAGAACAACGACTCTACAGCGGCCGTCAACGCCATTCGATTTGACAACAAGACGGGCAGGATGAGCCTCATCAACAGCCAACCCACCCACGGTGAGGACCCCTGCCATGTGTCAACAAACGGGCGCATACTGCTCACGGCCAACTACACGGGAGGCTCACTGAGCGTGTTGCCGCTCGACAAGGACGGCGCCCTGCTCCCCATGTCGCAGCAGCTGAGGGGGACGACCGCATCCTCTGACATGCCACAGCAAGCCACAGCCCACATCCATTGCGCCCTGTTTACGCCAGACGGCCGGGAAGTGGTGGCCACCGACTTCAGCGCCAACCGACTCATCCGAATGTCGCTCGAAGAGGCCACGCGGCTCCCTTCCCCCACCACTGCCGCCATCCTGCCGGAGAACTCTGGTTGTCGGCATTTCGTCTGGAGCAACGACAGGAGATTCTGCTACGTCATCAGCGAGATTTCAGGGGCTGTGACCGTGCTGCGCAACACATCGGGAACCATGCCCATCCTACAGCAAATCCCGAGTGATTCAGTAGGCGGGCACGGCTCGGCAGACATCCATCTGTCGCCCAACGGCCATTTCCTCTACACCTCGAACCGACTGGTCGATGACGGAATATCCATCTTCGCCGTTGAAGAAGAAACGGGCAGGCTGACCAAGATAGGCTACCAGCCGACGGGCATCCACCCGCGCAATTTCAACATCACGCCCAATGGACGTTTCCTGCTCTGCGCCTGCCGCGACAGCAACGTCATCCAAGTTTTCAGCATCGACCAAACGACCGGCCTACTCCACGACACCCATCAGGACATAAGGATGGACAAGCCCGTCTGCATACAATTCTACCAAGGGAGGTAAAAAAACGATGATTGTCCGCAATCATCCAATTGCGACGATTCCGAAATCAGCCCTACCCCTGAGAGCGGTCGGGGCATAAACGTCCAACAGCAGGGGCCGTGCCAATAGGCACGGCCCCTGCTGTTGGACGATAGGGTACGATCGATATTCTCGGCCAGCTCCAAGCAGAGTCTGGACAAAGACCGCGCGCTCAAGGCTGAGCCGTGGTGCGGTAGGAAGGATTTGCTCGGTAGGAATAGGCCCCGCCTGTGATGGTGGCGAGGGAGAAGCTCTGGAACACGATGCCTTGGTAGCCACCCATCTCGGCCAAAAATGCGATGTCGCCTTTCTTATCGAGAATCATCGTCGAATAAGCATAGTGCGCATCGTTCAAACCGAACTTCGACCAACCACCCACATATTCGGTGAGCGAGGTGAAATCGCGAGGCAGCTCCTTCCAGTAAATCGCTATGTGGGTTCTGTCTGTAGAGGCAGGAGCCGACTGCAGCATCACGTAGGTGGCCTTTCCCTTAGCGTCGACGGCAGGAACGAGCATCAGCTCGCCGTTGCATTGCGAGGAATAGGTGCCGTCGGCGGGATTCTCGCTTGTTACAAAGCTGTCGCTCCATGCACCCTGCCCGTTGGACGGATTGGTAAACCTGTAGATATTGAAATGTCTTCCATTGACCTTGCGCGACCGCGCGCTGAGCAGGATGCTTCCGTCGGGCAGTTCCTCCACCTTGCACTCATCGCCGCCGGCAATGGGCAAGGCGTCGTTGCCGCCGAGATAGCGCCAACTCTTTCCAAAGTCGTCGGAATAGGCAACAAGACTGCCGGCCTGCGTGCACACGCCGGAATAGATGCGGTAGAACTTCCCCTGCTTCACCCGCGCGCTCTGAATCATGCGGCCGCTGGAGAAGAACAGGTGGTTGACGTTGGGGTTGGCATAGAGGTTGTCGGAGATTTCCTCCGTTGTCCATGTAAGGCCATTGTCCCTGCTCACCGAGCGTGCCACAAGCGGCCTACGGTTTATGGGCGATGCGAAGCCGTCTTTTCCCGAGGATGTCATCATCAGCACGGCTCCGCTCTTCCTGTCCACCACTGTGGCGGCATCGCCATGGGCGAAGTCGAAGACGCTGCTGCTGTCGATGGCCAAGTCCTGATGCTGGGGCGACCAGCTCAGGCCATGGTCGGCAGAGGTGCGGCTGTACACGGAGATTTGATTCTTCCAGCCTATGTCGCCCGAATCGCCAAAGCGCCTATCGGAAAAGGCCATGAGGCTGCCATTGTTCAGGCGCACGATGGCGGGTATGCGATAGGTGTCCTGACGGCCATTGGTCTGCGTGGAGCCCGTGGCGAAGAGCGTGGTCTGCGCAGAGGCAGTCAAGGTTCCGTCCATAGAAAGGACAAAGGCCAGGAGGCCGAGAGCGGTTCTGTTAATTCTCATTGGTTTTTAAAGATTGAATTGAGGATATATAAAAAGTCATTGGTTGTTCGCGGGATTTGCCAAAGCTGCATCAGAAAGATGGTGGCACGCCATGCGCCGAGCGGCTGTCAGGGCTTGGGCGGCAGCCGAAAGGCCTCAGGCAGAATGCGCCTCCATCAGCTATTCGGCGCTGAAGTCGGCCACGAGCTTGCGATACATACCATAAAGGTGCACACGCGAGACATAGCCTATGAGCCGGTTGTCGAGGTCTACCACAGGCAGATAGTCGGCTCCCGTAGACTCAAACTTCTTCATCACGTCGGCCATGGGGTCGTGCTTGCCAAGCGTAGCCTTCACGTCGGTCATCAGCTGGCTGACGGTGAACTTCTGGTAGAGTTCCGTTCTGAACACGAGATTCTGTATCTTCAGCAAGTCCACCTCGCCCAAGAGGTGCCCGCCGTCGTCGGTGACAAGGAGGAAAGAGGTTGGATTCTGCGAGAAGATGTTCACCATCTTGCCCATGGGCGTGGATGGCTTCACGGTGATGAAGTCCTTTTCTATCACAGAGTTGAGGTTCATAAGTGTCAGCACGCTCTGGTCGATGTGGTGGGTGAGGAGTTTTCCTTCGCGCGCCAATCGCATGGCGTAGATGCTGTGAGGCTCAAAGATGCTGATGGTCATCACCGACACTACGGCCACGATGAGCAGGGGCATGAACAGCTGATAGCCGCCCGTAATCTCGGCTATGAGGAAAATGCCCGTCAAGGGAGCGTGCATCACGCCGGCCATCACGCCGGCCATGCCCAACAGCGTGAAGTTCTTCTCAGGGATGTAGACTCCTATCTGATAGGTGTTCCACAGACGGGCGAAGAGGAAGCCGCAAAAGGCTCCGACAAACAGCGAAGGCGCAAAGGTTCCACCGCAACCGCCGGCTCCGTTGGTGGAAGAGGTTGCGACAATCTTGGTGAGCAGCACGCCGGTGATGTAGACCAGCAGCAGGCTGCCGTGGCCCGCGAAGAGCGAGCGGTCCATCACCACGTCCCAATCGGCGTTGGTCTTTCCGTTGAGCAGGATGCCGATGGAGTTGTAGCCCTCACCATAGAGCGAGGGGAAGAGGAAGATGAGCGTGCTCAGCACGAGACCGCCCAAGAGCAGTTTGGTGTAGGGATACTGGCGGAGCTGGGCGAAAACCCCTTCGCAGGCTGTCATCATGCGGATGAAATAGAGCGACACGAAGCCACAGAACACCCCGAAGAGGATGCTCGCCGGAACACGGTCCACCTGCCAGGCGGAATCCAGCTGGAAATCGAAGAGCGACCGCTGCCCCAACAATATATAGGATATGACGGTGGCGGTGACGCTTGAGGTGAGGATGGGCACAAGCGAGGCCATGGACAGGTCGACCATCAGCACCTCCAAGGTGAACACCAGCCCAGCTATGGGAGCCTTGAAGATTCCGGCAATGGCGGCGGAGGCTCCACAGCCCACGAGCAGCATGAGCGATTTCTTGTCGAGGCCGAACATCTGTCCAAGGTTGCTGCCAATGGCCGAACCCGTAAGCACGATGGGTGCCTCGGCTCCCACACTGCCACCGAAACCGATGGTGATGGCAGAGGCTATCACCGACGACCACATGTTGTGGGGCTTCAGCCTCGACTGCTTGGTGGAGATGGCGTAGAGCACCCGCGTGATGCCGTGTGAGATGTTGTCCTTGACGACGTATCTCACGAACAGCATCGTGAGGAAGATGCCCACCACAGGGAAGAGGAGATAGAGCAGGTTGGACGAATAGCGGTCGAAGCCTGCCGTGAGCAAGAGCTGTATCTGCTCGATGAGCCAGTGCAGGATGAAGGCGGCGAACGAGGCCAGCACTCCCACAGCCACTGCGAGAATGATGGTGAGTTGGCGTTGCGTCAACGTATGGCTTGTCCAGGCGATTACTCTACTGGTCATCTCACTTCCTGATAATCGTTACTTCTCCGTTGGGCTTCAGTTTGATGATGCTGCTCGGCGTGTGGGGCTTGTGTTCCTGCCGGCGCGAGAAGCACACATAGTCAACACTGTCGAGCAGCTCCGGGGCGATGTCCTGGTAGTTCTGCGCGGCAGGCTCGCCGCTGATGTTGGCCGATGTTGACACGAGAGGCTTCTGGAAACGGTAGCAAAGCTCATGCGAGAACTTCTCCCTCGTGATGCGGAGCCCCACGCTGCCGTCGTCGGCAATGAGATTCTCTGCCAGTCCGCTTGCCCCGTCGAGTATGAGCGTGGTGGGCTTGTCCACAGCCTCAAGCAGTTCCCAAGCCACTTCGGGCACATTGCGCACATAGCGTTGCAGCCTGGCCTCGCTGTCAACCAGACAGATGAGGGCCTTGCTGTCGTCGCGGTGCTTGATGGCATAAACTTTCTTCACTGCCTCGGCGTTGGTGGCGTCGCAGCCGATTCCCCATACGGTGTCCGTGGGGTAGAGTATGACGCCTCCCTTACGGAGCACGTCCACTGCTTTTCTAATGTCTTCTTCTTGTGTCATTGGTAATACTTATCCTTTCATTCACAAAAGTACAAAAGTTTTTCCAATCTCCGAAACAAAGCGGAATTTTTTCTTCAAGATAGCCTTTCTTGTAAGGCTGGTTCTATAAATTAGGTCGAGTCGTATTGACCTAGTGCCCACCTTCTCTCGCCATGGCAGAGTCCAAGCAAGCTTGGCTCTGCTCATCTGGCTTATCGAAAAGGTTCTGCAAGATATCGGGATTCAAAACGTAAGTTGAAGAGGGAGTGTAGCGGGCTACACGACCGATGAGACTTGACGTTTTGAG
>SFCY01000138.1 GCA_004558865.1 Bacteroidales bacterium | reverse complement strand
ATAGAAAGGTATGAGAAAGATTACCAAGACCGCCGAGCCAAAAGCTTGGAAACAATATCGTCTTACTTCTGGCGCAGTCTTTAAGCCGATACCAGATCTCGTGAACTCCTTGTTAGATGAGCAGGGGTATATCTGCGCGTATTGTGAACGCCGTATTCCCTGCAAAGACGCTGTGGAAGGAACTTCTGGTGCAGAGGATCACAGGATAGAGCACCTTCGCACACAAAGCACGTCAAAGGAAACAGGAATCAATACCGACCTTGATTATTCCAACATGGTGATCTGTTGTCCTGGTAATATCGCACGTGATGGCGCCCAAAATTATCATTGCGACAAAAGGAAAGGGGATGTAGACTTGAGGATTTCACCACTCGATGGCACAATGATGTCCTCTATTCAGTTTACTTCCAGCGGACTCATCAAGTCTCTAGACAGTCAACTTGATAGAGAGATAAACGAGAATCTCAATCTCAACCAATATCTGCTTCGGACAAACAGAAAAGCCACTTGGCTTGGCATCGCCAACGGCTTAAAAGCGAAAGGCTGGAACATAGGTAACATACGCCATCTTATTGATGTTTGGGAAAGCAAGCACAAAGAGATTGTCAACGGGCATGCAGTTTTTGCATACAAGCCATATTGCAGCATGGTACTTTACATGCTGAACAAAAAACTCAGGATGCTGAATGCCAAGTAAGGTAGGAATAGCCTGCCTTTAAGCCCTGTTTCCTCTCTTAGGAAAGCAATCAGACCGAATTACCGAGTTGTCCAATGCGGAGGCTATGCTTTCATTTTATGAGTAGAATGGTATGAGAGAGATTACCAAGAACGCTGAGCCAAAAGCTTGGACACAATATTGTCTTACTTCTGGCGCAGCCTTTAAGCCGATACCATAGCTCGTGAACTCCTTGTTAGATGAGCAGGGGTATATCTGCGCGTATTGAGGAGGCCGAGCTTGCATCTCCCGGCGTGGCCAAAAAGGCGTTGGAGTACATGTCGCTGCTCTACACCATGGAGGCAAACCTTCGCCACAGGGGAGCCACGCCGGAACAGGTGGTGCGGGAGCGGCAGACCAAGGGCAAACTGATCATGGACGGCATGGAGAAATGGATGTGGGACACCCACAAGACGACTCCATCCGACCTGTTGGGGAAAGCCATAGACTACGCCTACAAACTCTGGCCAAGGATGAGGAACTACACACTGGATGTAAGATACCATCTGGACAACAATGATGTGGAGCGTGGGCAGAGACTGTCCGTCTTGGGCAGGAAGAACTATCTTTTCAGCCAGAACGACCATGGAGCCGAGGAAAACGCCATCTTCTACTCGTTCATAGGCTCATGCGAGCGCGTAAGCCTGAATCCGCTTGAATGGCTGACAGACGTACTCGACAAGCTGAGGGACGACATGGACGAGGATGGTCTCGTACAGCTGCTGCCGTACAAATACGCAAAATCCCGGGACAGTCCCGGGATTTTTTAGGATGGCCTAAATAAGATGGTTACGAAAGGCCGCCTCTTCGAGCCTATTGCGGCGCACAGTCGGGTGTGGCCTTTGCGGAGAGCTGTGGTCTTTGGCAATTGTCAGCAAACTTGTCGGCAATTGCCAGCATGGTTGTCTGCAAATGTCGACAACTTGGTCAACAAATGCCAGCAACCCCAAATTGCCGATTGGCTGAACCCACACATCGGGGGTGGGAGAAAGGCTGCCGTTGGAGTTTGGCCTGTCTGACGGCGATCGGTTGGCGGTTTTCAGCCATAAAGGGATAAAAACATGGCGGTTTTCTTGGTGGTGATAGAGTAATTTGCTAACTTAGCGACAAAATTCAGTGGCAAGATGAAGAAAATCTTTTTGATGACCATCGTGCTCATGGCCTTGGTTGGCTGCGGCACGACTCGGCTGACGACGCAACAGCGGCAGGCCATGGAGCAGATGGTGGCCAACCGTGGGTTCACCGTGGATGTGGACTATTGCATGCCCATGGCGATGCCCGCCAAGAGCCTCACCTCGGAATATTCGGTGCGGCTCAGTCCCGACACGCTCCATTCCGCGCTCCCCTATTTTGGGCGCGCCTACAACGTGCCATACGGCGGGGGAACGGGACTCAATTTCGACGCCCCCATCGAAGAAGCCTCTTCGCTGACCCGCAAGGGCGACGAGCGGCTGCTCACCGTGAGTGTCAGCCACGAGGGCGACAAGTTGGTGTACTACTTCCACATCTTCGACAATGGCAAGGTGAACATCGACGTGCTATCGCGCGAGCGTGACAAGATCTCGTTCTCGGGAAGAATCAGGAATTAAGACTTTATTCATCCTGCAATTCCGCTCTCAGCCCCGAGGCTTTGGGGAGGAACGGACAACGACAATAGACATGGAAAAGGTAAGACAACTTGTAGAACAACTGATGGGCTACTTTGGGGTGGGGGAGAGTGCCGTCCACGCCGTGGCCCTCGTCTCTCTCATCGCCGTGGTGCTGGTGCTGGCGTGGATAGCCGACCGCATCGCACTGCGCATCCTCGTGCCGCTGGCCCGCAAGCTGACGGAGAGGACCAAGGCCACATGGGACGACATTCTATTCAATGAGCGTGCCGTGCGTGCGGCCTGCCACTTGGCACCGGCCATCGTGGTTTGGGTGCTGATGCCCAAGATGTTTTTCGACCACCCCGTGACCCAAAGCTGGATAGCCCGCTTCACCGCCATCTATTTCACCCTGGCGGCGACCCAGCTGATGCTTGTGCTGCTCACCAATGTGAAGGAACTCGACTTGGAGCATTCCACCTACGTGAGGCAGTACATCCAGTCGTTTTGCGGCGTGCTGAAAATCGTCTGCATCTTTGTGGCCACAATCGTGGTCGTGGCCATCCTCATCAACAAGAGTCCAATGACGCTCTTCGCCGGACTGGGAGCCACGAGCGCCATCCTCATGCTCGTGTTCAAGGACACCATCGAGGGACTTGTGGCGGGAATCAGGCTCACCAGCGACGAGATGGTGGCCGTGGGCGACTGGATAACCGTGCCCTCTGCGGGAGCCGACGGCAACGTGTTGGCCATCACGCTCACTACGGTGAAGATACAAAACTTCGACAACACCATCGTCACGGTGTCGCCCATGACCCTCGTCAACGGCTCCTTCCGCAACTGGAAGGGAATGCTGCAGGGGGCGGGCAGGAGAGTGGCCCGCACGGTGTTCTTCGACTTCAGGAGCATCCGCTTTGTGGACGGCGAACAGCAGCAGACCAATCTCGGCAAATACCGTTTGGACATGGAGCAGTGGCTCGCGCGCAACCCGATGGTCAATCCGGATATGACCTGCATGGTGCGCGAGAAGGAACCCACCCAGAGCGGGCTGCCCGTGGAGTTCTACTTCTTCCTGAAGAACAAGAACTGGGTGGATTGGGAACACCAGTTGGCCGACATCATGGAATATGCCTACGCCAAGGCGGGAGACTACGGGCTGAGGATCTACCAGCAGTTTCCCAACCAGCAAATCAATTCGCTATGAGACTAAAGACATGCTTGATTCTCTTGGCAGCGCTCATGGCTGCCTGCGCTGAGGCCCAAACCTACAATACGGGTTGGAGCATGCGCTACGTGAAGGAACACCACCTCATGACCCGTGGAGCGGAGACCCGTGTGGTGGACATCGACTTGGAATGGCCCGACGAGATAGACTTCCAGGACGTGGAGCCGCTGCGGACCTACCTCGCGGGAAAACTCTTCGACGTGCCGACGAGCGACTTCCCTACGGCCTACCGCACCTTCATGGAGCGGCAGGGCGAAGAGGTGACACGGCAGTTCGACTCCATCCCCGACGACGACAAGTTCTGCTACACCGAATTGAAGCTCACCTATCTCGGTGGGGTGAGCAACCGATACGCTTCGTTCCGGCTTTCGGCCAACGTATCGCCCATGGCCAAATCGTCGCTGACGGCGCGCCAGACCGACGAGCTCATCACCTACGACCTCGCCACGCGTGAGGTGCTCAGGGCCAAGGACCTCCTGCGCTCCTCGGCAGCGTCGGGCGGAGAGTGGAAGGGCGACCTGTTTCTGCTCCAAGTGTGGTCGCAGGATGCGGGCTACCATTATCTGCAGCTCTCGGAGGGATGCCTGCTACCCGGCGGCAGCCTGTTGGTCTACATGATCGAACAGGAGAACGACGGGGCGCTCGCGCTCTACAGCCGTATGCTGCCCCTCGACTTCGGCAAGCGGTTCTTCACCAAAAAGGCTAAACAGCTGACAGGCAAGAAACAGACTCCCTTGAAAATAGAACAGCCCAATTCCAAGACTTTGGCATGGGTGGGCGACTACGGAATCGATACGGACAGCTCGGCCATGGTCAATCCGAGGGACACCGCCTGGCGCAAGTTTATCAGCTATATCGGCGACAACTTCCGCTTGCCGACGTATGAAGAAGGCGTTTACGGCAAGGCGATGGTGTCGTTCGTGCTCGACACCCTTGGCTTCGCACGCGAGCCGCGAATCGTGAAGAGCGTTGGACCGGACATCGACCGCGAGTTGGTGAGGACCATCAGCATGATGCCCCGCCAGACACCCATGGAAGCCAACGGAAAGAAAACCTGCAAAATCTTCTGCCTCCCCGTGCGGATAGACCTGCGCTAACCCGAGAATGGCATGAGGAACTACCGCTACCGTCGCCCGCACCCTTTCAGACGAAGCCACCACCATCGACCCAGTTGGGTGGGACCCGTGATTGTGGCCGCCATCGTGGTTGTCACGTTGGCCTTCATCGCCATGCCCGCCACCGTGTTCTATGCCGTGGGCAACTTCTTCGGAATGTGGACGGGCGAGGGAGACACGTTCGACAACGACAATTTGGTGCATGGTATCGACGTGTCGCGCTATCAGGGGGAAATAGACTGGCCCACGGTGGCGCAGGAGAATGTCATCTCGTTTGTCTACATCAAGGCCACGGAGGGAAGCAGCCACATCGACAGCAGGTTTCGTGAGAACTTCCGTGGCGCGCGCGAGGTGGGGCTGCGCGTGGGCGCCTACCATTTCCTGTCGTGGAAAAGCCCAGTGAGAAGCCAGTTTGAGAACTACAAGAGGCATGTGCCAAAATCGAAAATCGACCTCTTGCCGATGGTGGATGTGGAGAAGAGCGGTGTCGGGGGATGGAGCGCGGAACAAATCAACGACAGCCTGCAGGTGTTTTGCGACTTGGTGAAAGACCATTACGGCAAGCGGCCCGTCATCTACACCTATTCCCACTTCTACAACACCTACCTCTATAAGCGCTTCCACAACTATTATCTCTTCATAGCCAACTATAACCATTATCCCAACATCAAGGGAGTGGGGCAGCACAACATCTGGCAGAAGAGCGAGCGGGGACGCATGAACGGCATCAAGGGCTTTGTGGACCTTGATGTACTCTCCAACGGCACCACGTTGGAAGACATCTCCATGTAATGATGCATCGGGAGGCCCGCAGCCCAGGAGTTCCGCTGCCCCCAGCGGATATCTCATCGCGCCAACTTGTTTTCAAGCCTTTTTCCGGCACAGCGGATATTTTCCGTGGAATCATGGTAAGTTTATATGTAAAGGGGAAGGAAAATGGTCATGTCCAGGCTTACGCTCCTACCGGAGCTATGGT
>SFCY01000137.1 GCA_004558865.1 Bacteroidales bacterium | reverse complement strand
ATAATAAGACAGTCATATTGAAGTATGATTTGCTTCAATATGACTGTCTTTTTTTGTGTGGACATGTTTTCGTTTCGTTCTCAGAGACTTTAACCTGGATTATTCATAGTCCGCTACTTTCAGGTGGTCGCAGACAATTTCAAACTTCGATATCGATGATTTTACAGCTGACAAGGGCTGAGGCATTATGTTAACTGGTGGTTATTTTGTGTCAGCTATCCCAATCAGGCAGCCAAAATGAGGAAATCGGCCCATGGGCACATAAAGCCCCTCGCCGCTTCTTTTTGAAACGGGGTCATTTTCCTCCATATAGCGTTGCGTTATGCGGAAAGCCGCCTCTGCAAGGCCATTTGCAAGGCTTCCCTGTGCCGGTGTGATGAGGTGAGAAACTTATCTGCACGTATGTTTTTCTCTCCTTGATAAATACGGCACTCAGCATGACCCGCTTGATCAGGCTGTCCATCGTGAAACTCTCCACTTCCGTGTCCCTGAACTGGATGTGCTTCATATTGTAGGCAACGGTGTATGCCGCAGCGTAGAGGAATACACGGAAATAGTTGGCCTTGTATGAATTGCAGGACATCCTGTCTGCCTTGAAGTACTTCAGATCCTTTATCCAAAGCTCCATCTCACCTCTCTTGCTATAGTGCCTGTAAACCGTCTCGGCTGCGTTGTTCCTGTTGCTGGTCACAACAAAGCGGATGTTGGTTCCCATGGAACTCACCTCTATCTTCACGATGACTCTCTGCGGATATTTCCACGACTTGGCCTTGTAATAAAACTTATAATACCTCCTGACAAGAACCACTGAGTGCCTGCTGTTCCCGTCCTTTGATTCCTTGTGGCTTTCCTTCACGGAATTACGTTCCTCATCAAGTTTTCTGAACTTGTTCTCGGCCATGCGCACCTTCTTTTCGACCATCTTGAACAACGCCGAGTTCCCGGCGAGTCCGGTTGTGAACCGCACATACCATTTGTCCTTGGCCCAGTCCATGAACTCATGGCTGCAGAAGTGGCTGTCCCCCCGCAGCTCGATGACTGTTTGGGGCCAGCGCTTGTGAAGGTACTCGAAGACCCTCTCGAGGATTCGTGAGACATTGAGGGACTTGTTGGTGCGTCCCGGGCGCAGGATGGCCAGTATCAGCCTGCCCGTAAGTCCGTCGAAGAGCAGCAGTGGCATATAGCAGTACTCCCCGTAGTAATCGTTGAAAAGGCTGAGCTCTTGGGCGCCATACGTGTCGGCGTTCGTGTCATCGGCATCAATGATGATGTGCTTGGGCGCCTTGGCAAAGGAGTCTGCATATTCCTTCAGGAAAAGCTTGCCTATCTTGTAGAGGGTCTTGCTGTCGATGTGATTTTCCAGACGTGTCATAGTGGGCTGCGAGCAGAGGTCGTCGTCCGAGGGTGCGCGGCCGACGGACATTTTCAACGCACTGTCGTGACGAAGCCGGTCACAGTCGTTGGCATCCTCGTAGCCACAAAGTATCTGGGCAACGCGTTGGCAGACCATCTCTGCATAGGTGTGGCGGATTAAGTCCTGGTTGCGGAAATCGGGTATGAGATTCCCGATGCGTCCCGCTATGGTATCCATCAGGGAGCCCGCTACGACGAGCCCTCCGTTTGAGGAAATGTCCGGAGCGGTGAAATCAACCCTTATATCCTTGCCTGGTATAGCATGAGAAAAAGAAAATGAAACCTTTTCTTGCGAATCTGAGTTTTTTGTATTAACTTTGCACATAAGAAAGCGTTTGTAACTCTTTGATTATCAACTGTAAAGTTACTACATCTTGTTGAGATAACAAAATGTAACGCTTTCTTTTTTAGCTATGTGCTATGAATTTTCTAGGCTAAAAAGAAACATTAGATAAGTATCATGTTCAACTAACCTCTCAGAAATGAAAGGAACTGAAAGGTATAGGCAGCTATTGAATGAAAATAAATCTACTCTTATCCGTTTGAGATGGAGCAAATATGGAGCAAATCGGGAAAAGAAAAATCGCTAAAGTCTTTGTTTATAAGGCTTTAGCGATTATCTTAATGTAATAAGGGTACCCAGACCCGGGCTCGAACCGGGATGGATTGCTCCACTGGTGTTTGAGACCAGCGCGTCTACCGATTCCGCCATCTGGGCATCGTTGCGGATTAGACGGGTGCAAAGGTAACAATAAAAAATGAAACGGCAAAGATTTCCGAAGAAAAACTTTGCCGTCATTATTGTCAAAAAGAGTCTGCAAGTGGAATGGCCTCTGCCTTGGAGACTCGCGTCTCTCGGCAACTGGCTGGATAGAGATCTCTCCTCCTTCCACATCGCACTATGTTTAGATAAGCGGTATTCCTATTGTTGCTAAGTACAAAATTAATTATTTTTTTTAAACTACCGCTACTTTTTGCGTGGAAATTGCTACATTTTTCTAATTTTTCTTTAAAATCAGCCGCATTTTAGCATTTTGCGCCCTTGGCTTGCGTTGGCTCGTCTCTCGCTCCGGGCCATGCCCTTGGCCGCCTGTTTTGCTGACCAATCCACGCCCCCTAATGGCCGGCCGGCTTGTCTGCGTCGGTCCTCTTGCAATATCTGAAATAGCGGGTGTGGGGCGGCAGGTCCTGGGTGATCCACTGGTTTCCGCCTATCACGCACCCCTCGCCTATGGTGATGCGGCCCAGGATGGTGGCGTTGGAGTATACCACCACGTTGTCGCCGATGATGGGATGGCGCGGTATGCCCTTCACGAGCGAGCCGTCGTCGTTCTGCGGGAAGTTTCTCGCCCCCAAGGTTACGCCCTGGTACAGGGTGACGTTGTCGCCGATGACGCACGTGGCCCCTATCACCACGCCCGTGCCGTGGTCGATGGCGAAGCCCTTGCCGATGCGGGCCTCGGGGTTGATGTCGATTCCCGTCTCGGAGTGGGCAAGCTCGGCGATGACCCGCGGTATGAGCGGCACGTCGAGCTCCACCAGCTTGTGGGCGATGCGGTGGCTTGATATGGCCTTCATCCCGGGGTAGCACAGTATCACCTCGCCCAGGTTGTGGGCCGCGGGGTCGTTGCGGTAGTGGGCCGTGACGTCGGTTGAGAGCGTGGCGCGCAGTTGGGGCAGCGCGTCGATGAACTTGCAGGTCTTCTCCTTGGCCTCCTCCCACAGCAGCTTTCGCGAGCCGTACTCCCCGGGGTTGGCAAAGGCCAGTCCCGCCGCTATCTGCTGCCTGAGCTTGTTGTAGAGGGCGATGATGCCCACGTTGATTTGCAGCCGGAGCGAGTCGGGGTCGATGATGCTTTCCCCGTAGTAGCCGGGGAAGAGCAGGCTGCGGCAGATGTTGACCGTCTGGCACAGGATGTCGTTCGACGGGAATGGCACGCCCTCCATGCCGTAGTGGTGCATCTCGCTGTTGGTGATGTCGCTCAAGAGCTGAATGGTCTTCTCAAAATCCATGTTGTTTTGATTCTTTTGTCCTTTGTCTTTGTCGGTCAGGAGGGCGGCGGAGCTTCTGTCCCCGTAATATGTTGTAGGAGGTGCGGTGTCGCCGCCGCATCTCCTTGCATGCGTCCCCGCCGCACATTCTTGCACGGCGGGGGGGCCGTGCCTCCTGCTTGTAGGATGCAAAGGTAAGGCGTTCTTGTCTCAACGCCAAAGGATTCTGTGGAAAAATGCCATCCGTTCGGTTTTCCGGTCGTCCCGCCTCATTCCGCGAAGAGGCTCGTGGAGAGGTAGCGCTCGCCGGTGTCGGGCAGCAGGGTCACGATGTTCTTGCCTGCCATCTCGGGCCTCCGCGCCACCAGCGTGGCGGCGTAGGCGGCCGCCCCCGACGATATGCCCACCAAGAGCCCCTCCTCCTTGGCCAGCGCGCGGGCCGTCTCAAAGGCATCGTCGTTGCCCACCTGCACGATCTCGTCCACGACGTCGCGGTTGAAGTTCTTGGCCACGAATCCTGCGCCGATGCCCTGAATCTTGTGTGGTCCGGGCTTTCCTCCCGACAGCACGGGCGAGTCCTCCGGCTCCACGGCGATGATCCTTACGTCGGGAAAGGCCTTCCTCAACGTGATGGCCGAGCCGCTCAGCGTGCCGCCCGTGCCCACGCCGGCCACGAAGGCGTCTATCTTGATGCCGGCCTCTTGGGCGTCGGCCACCAGCTCGACTCCCGTAGTCCTTGCGTGCACGGCGGGGTTGCTCGGGTTGTCAAACTGCTGCAGGATTACGCTTCCCGGAATGGTTGCGCGCAGCTCCTCGGCCTTGGCTATGGCTCCCTTCATGCCCGTGGCCCCCGGGGTGAGCACGATGTGGGTGCCGTAGGCGGCGGCCAGCTTGCGGCGCTCCACCGACATGGTCTCGGGCATGGTGAGGATGACGTTGTATCCCTTCACCGCCCCCACCAGGGAGAGGCCCACGCCCGTGTTGCCGCTGGTGGGCTCGATGATGGTGCCCCCGGGCTTGAGCAGCCCCTTGCGCTCGGCGTCCTCTATCATGGCCAAGGCTATGCGGTCCTTTACGGAGCCGCCGGGGTTGAAGAATTCCACCTTTGCCAGCACGGTGGCTCCCAAGCCGCGCTTCTTGTTATACTTGTTGAGCCTCACCAACGGAGTCTTGCCTATGAGTTCTGTCACTGAATTGTAAACTGCCATAATCTGTTTCCTTTCCTTTATTATATATATGTTGATGTTCTTGTTTGCCAGGCCATTCGGTCGTGGCCGCTGCCTTGGCGTGGAAAGCCATGCGAATGGTGGCTTTTCCTGATGCAAAGGTAGAAAGAAACGCGATTGTTTCCAAACGATTTCTGAAATTCAGAAAATATTGCTAATTTTGTGTCCTGAAACAGAAGATGTTTCTGGAAAAAAACCATTTTGAGGTGCTTTTGCAGGAAAGGCTCCTGCCGCCAACAATCGAAAACAGAGAGACAATGACCCAAGAATTGGACAAGACCGACCTCCTGATACTGCGCGAGCTGCAGGACGACGGCCATCTTACCATCAAGGAGCTGGCGCAGCGCGTGCATCTGAGCGTGTCGCCGGTCTATGAGCGCGTGCGCCGTCTGGAGCGGGAGGGCTACATCAAGGGCTATGTGGCGATCCTCAACGCCGAGAAGCTCGACTGCGGCTTTGTGGTCTTCTGCTATCTGAAGCTGGCCCAGCTCACCTACGAGAACGCGGTGCAGTTTATGATACGCGTGCAGAACATCCCGGAGATCGTGGAGGCCTACAACACGTCGGGCAATTTCGACTTCGTGCTGAAGATTTATGTGCAGAACATGAGGCAGTACCAGGATTTTGTGATGCGCATTCTTGGCGACATTCCCTACATAGGCTCCATAGAGTCGTCGTTTGTGTTGGGCGAGGTGAAGAACTCCCACCGGCTGCCCCTGCCCAAAGGGGAATGAGCGAACGGTTGGGGGGAGCTGGGGGCGGTGCCGCTGTTGGGCGGTGTCGCTGGTGGAGGGCCGCTGTGGTACAGCGGCATACCGAACGCCCTGCGGCTGGGGGCGCAAGGGCGCGCGCCCGCGCTGCAAAGGAACGACCCATGCTGTGATAGCGCTTCCCCCTTTCTTTGGGGCGCGGGGGGAGCCATGCCTCCTTGCAGCTGATGCCAAGCTATGGACGATGCCCAGCCTATAGCGGCGACCACAGGCGCAGCCCAGCCTCATGCGGGGTCTATCCGTCACAAGTCTGTCTTCCCTAAAATCCGCAACTGTATGATTTCTCTCTTGAATTGAAGAAAAGTTTCATATTTCAACCTTTGGTGGGTCATGCGGCCACCAAACAGCTGCCTCT
>SFCY01000136.1 GCA_004558865.1 Bacteroidales bacterium | reverse complement strand
TTCATCGCGTCTCTAAATGCGAAAAAATCTAGGCTCCACAGGGTATCAATGAGCACCTCGGTCGGTTCGCGGTTGCAAACATAGTAACTATTTTCCTTCTCCTTTACATATAAACTTACCATGATTGTGATAACATTGTCCGCTGAGGGCAGCGGACCTCCCAGGCAATCACAGCAAGGGTTAAACTGTTTTTTGCCATAATAGAATCCTAAATTCAACCGTAAAAAAATAGGGCTTCAGAATGATACAGAGGACTCAACAACAGAGAAAGCGACGAAGAAGGGAAAGATTCCATTCTTCGCCGCTTGTCTCGTTTGTAGCGGCTGGCCCTCACCACAAAGACGGCGCAGGACCAGCCATGGATGATTCTTTATTTCTTCGAAGGACGGGTCATAAGGATAAAGATGGAAATCAGCAGCAGGTAGGCGGCCAACGACAGCCACTCAGAATTGGCGGTCTCCCACCAAGCCGCATAGTCGAAGTCCACGCCGCCAAACTTCAGCAGGGCGCTGACAACACCCATCAAAGCACCACCGGCAATGAAGCCGCTGGCGATGAGCGTACCCTTCTCGCTGCGGGCCTTGTTGACCTCCTCATCCTTGGAACGGCTGGCGACGAAACTATGCACGGCTCCACCCACCAACAGCGGCACGTTGAGCTGCAAGGGGATGAACATGCCCAGGGCAAAGGCCAAGGCGGGAATCTTGAAGCGGTCGAGCACGAGGGCGATGACGGCTCCGATGCCGTAGAGCACCCACGGAGCGCCCTGCCCGTTCATCAAGGGGGCTATCACAGCGGCCATGGCGTTGGCCTGGGGAGCGGCAAGGGCGCCACTCTTGAAGCCGTAGGTCTTGTCGAGAACAATCATCACGCCGGCCACGGTAGCCGCCGACACGATGGTGCCAAGGAATTTCCATGTCTCCTGCTTCTTGGGGGTCGTGCCGAGCCAATAACCGATCTTCAAGTCGGTGATGAAGCTTCCGGCCATGGAGAGGGCGGTGCAGACCACAGCTCCCATGAGCAGGGCGGCCAACATGCCGGCCTCGCCCTTGAGTCCCACGGCCACCATCACCACGGAAGCCAAGATGAGCGTCATGAGGGTCATGCCCGATACGGGGTTGCTGCCCACGATGGCGATGGCGTTGGCTGCCACGGTGGTGAAGAGGAATGCGATGACGGCCACAAGCAGGATGGCCACGACGGCATGTAGCAAGTTGAAGTTCATCACACCAAAATAGAAGAAGATGAACGTGATGATCAGCACGGCGGCGCTGCCAAAGCCTATAATCTTGAACGAGAGGTCGCGCTGGGTGCGGATGATTTCCTTGTCGCCGGCTCCCTTGCCCTTGATCTCGCGCTGGGCCAGAGCCACGGCGCTCTTGATGACACCCCAGCTCTTCACGATGCCGATGATGCCGGCCATGGCGATGCCGCCAATGCCGATGCTGCGGCCATAGTTCTTGAAGATGTCCTCGGGCGACATCTGGCCGATGGGCGTTGTGATGGAGGGATCCCAGATGCTGAGCACCGTGTCGGGCATGAACAGGTTGAGCGCGGGAACGATGAGCCACCACACACTGAGCGAGCCGAGGGTGATGATGAGGGCATAGCGGAAGCCCACGATATAGCCCAGGCCGAACACGGCGGCGCCGGTGTTGACCTTGAACACGAGCTTGGCATGGTCGGCGACATACTGTCCCAGACCGGTGACGCGCGAGGTGAAGTTCTCATTCCACAGTCCGAACGTGCTGACGATGAAGTCGTAGAGGCCGCCTATCAAGCCGGAGAGCAGGAGGGGCTTGGCCTGGCTGCCGCCCTGCGCGCCCGACACCAACACCTGCGTGGTGGCCGTGGCCTCGGGGAAGGGATACTTGCCGTGCATGTCCTTGACGAAATACTTGCGGAAGGGGATGAGGAAGAGGATGCCCAACACGCCGCCGAGGGCCGAGGCAAGGAATATCTTGAAGAAACTTGCCTGGAGGTCGAGCATGTAGATGGCGGGCAAAACGAAGATGGCTCCCGCCACGACAGCGCCCGAGCAGGCACCGATGCTCTGGATGATGACATTCTCGCCCATGGCGTTCCTGCGATGGGTGGCCTGCTGCAAACCTATGGCAATGATGGCGATAGGGATGGCGGCCTCAAACACCTGACCCACCTTCAAGCCCAGATAGGCGGCGGCGGCAGAAAACAGCACCACCATGACGAATCCCCAGCTCACGGACCAGGGAGTGACCTCTGGATAAACTTTGTCGGGCCTCATGATGGGCTCGTACTCCTCGCCGGGCTTCAGCTCCCGGAACGCGTTGTCAGGCAACCTTAAAGCCTGCTTTTCTTGTTCTTCCATTTGTGTAATTGTTTAGTTTCTTGCAAAGATAATGGAAATCGTGGGAAGAACAAAACAATCAAGATAATTTTTCCATCCATCAGTCCCAACTCCCCCGCCAAGCCTCTCTCCCCCCTCAGCTCCAACCCCACCGCCACGCCAGCCAACCTGTCACCCGCAGCCTGCCATTTTGTCACCACACCCCTATCGGCACATCCTTTGCGAGAGATAAGACAGAAAAAAGAAAGGAAAACAAAAATATGACATTCGACAAGTTTACCATCAAAGCGCAGGAGGCGGTCCAGGAGGCCGTCAACACCGCACAACGGGCCGGACAGCAGACCATCGAACCGGTGCATCTGCTGGCTGGCATGATGAATAAGGGAAAGGATGTCTGCGACTTCATCTTCAGAAAGACTGGAGTGAACCCACAGCAAATCCAGTCCCTTGTGGACAGCGA
The DNA here is from genome assembly GCA_004558865.1 of Bacteroidales bacterium. Classification (GTDB taxonomy): domain Bacteria; phylum Bacteroidota; class Bacteroidia; order Bacteroidales; family Bacteroidaceae; genus Prevotella. The sequence goes on along the minus strand of SFCY01000136.1, from coordinate 3,013 downwards.
GATACAACACCTGCCGAAAGTGAGCGGAGGTGAACCCTACTTCAGCAACGACACCGCAAAGGTGCTTCAGCAGGCTCAGGACGTGGCCGGCAAGATGGGCGACGAGTTCGTCAGCATCGAGCCGATGCTCATCGCCCTGCTCAAGGGCAACAACACGGCAGCGCGCATCCTGAAGGATGCTGGACTGTCGGAGGAAATGGTGAAGAAAGCCGTCGGGGAACTGCGCCAAGGACAAAAGGTGCAGAGCCAGAGCGCAGACGACAACTACCAGGCCCTCGCCAAGTATGCCCGCAACTTGGTGGAGGACGCGCGCCAGGGCAAACTCGATCCTGTGATTGGCCGCGACGAAGAGATTCGACGCGTGCTGCAGATTCTCTCGCGCCGCACCAAGAACAATCCTATATTGATAGGTGAGCCGGGTACAGGCAAGACTGCCATCGTGGAGGGTCTGGCCGAGCGTATCGTGCGCGGCGACGTGCCGGAGAACCTGAAGAACAAGCAGGTTTTCTCGCTCGACATGGGCGCACTCTTGGCCGGAGCCAAATACAAGGGTGAGTTTGAGGAGCGCCTGAAGGCCGTCATCAAGGAGGTGACCCACTCTGAGGGCAACATCATCCTCTTCATCGATGAGATCCACACGCTCGTTGGAGCGGGCGGTGGCGAGGGAGCCATGGATGCGGCCAACATCCTGAAGCCTGCGCTGGCCCGCGGAGAGCTGAGGGCCATCGGTGCGACCACGCTCAACGAGTATCAGAAATACTTCGAGAAGGACAAGGCCTTGGAGCGCAGGTTCCAAACCGTCATGGTGGACGAGCCCGACGAGGTGGACGCCATCAGCATCCTCCGCGGACTGAAGGAGCGCTATGAGAACCACCACAAGGTGCGTATACAGGACGACGCCTGCATCGCGGCCGTGAAGCTGAGCGAGCGCTACATCACCGACCGCTTCCTGCCCGACAAGGCCATCGACCTGATGGACGAGGCGGCAGCCAAGCTTCGCATGGAGCGCGACAGTGTGCCTGAGGAGTTGGATGAGCTCATACGCAAGCTCAAGCAACTGGAGATAGAGCGCGAGGCCATCAAGCGCGAGAACGACGAGGACAAAATCAAGCAATTGGACAAGGAGATTGCCGAATTGAGGGACAAGGAGACCGCCTACCGCGCCAAATGGGAGAGCGAGAAGAACCTCGTGAACAAAATCCAGCAGGACAAGCAGGAGATGGAGAACCTCCGCTTCGAGGCTGATAAGGCAGAGCGCGAGGGCGACTACGCCAAGGTGGCCGAGATAAAATACGGCAAGCTGAAGAGCCTGCAGGACGACATCGACAACATCACCACGCAGCTCAAGGCCACGCAGGGCGGCGAGGCCCTCATCCGCGAGGAGGTGACCGCCGACGACATAGCCGAGGTGGTGAGCCGCTGGACGGGCATACCCGTGACGCGGATGATGCAGAGCGAGCGCGAGAAGCTGCTCCACTTGGAGGATGAGCTCCACAAGCGCGTCATCGGCCAGGACGAGGCCATACGTGCGGTGAGCGACGCCGTGCGCCGCAGCCGTGCCGGACTGCAGGATCCCAACCGCCCCATCGCGTCGTTCATCTTCATGGGCACCACCGGCGTGGGTAAGACGGAGCTAGCCAAGGCTCTGGCCGACTACCTCTTCAACGATGAGAACATGATGACCCGTATCGACATGAGCGAGTATCAGGAGAAGTTCAGCGTGTCGCGCCTCATCGGTGCGCCTCCCGGCTACGTGGGCTACGACGAGGGTGGCCAGTTGACAGAGGCCGTGCGCCGCAAGCCCTACAGTGTGGTGCTGTTCGATGAGATAGAGAAGGCACATCCCGACGTGTTCAACATCCTCTTGCAGGTGCTCGACGACGGCAGGCTGACCGACAATAAGGGTCGTGTGGTGAACTTCAAGAACACCATCATCATCATGACGTCCAACCTGGGCAGCCAGTTTATCCAACAGCAGATGGAGAAGCTCACCGAGGGCAACCGCGAGCAGACCATCCGGGAGACGAAGAACAAGGTGATGGAAATGCTGAAGAAGACCATCCGCCCGGAGTTCCTCAACCGTATCGACGACATCATCATGTTCCTGCCCCTCACCAAGCACGAGATAGCCGAAGTGGTGACACTGCAGCTCAAACGCGTGGCCAAGATGTTGGAGCAGCAAGGCTTCAACCTGAAGTGGACTGAGCGCGCCGTGGACTATCTTGCCGACGTGGGCTACGACCCGGAGTTCGGTGCCCGTCCCGTGAAGCGCGCCATCCAAGACTACGTGCTCAACGACCTCAGCCGCAAGCTGCTGGCCGAGCAGGTGGTGCGCGAGAAGCCCATCACGGTGGATGCCGACGACCACGGCCTGCTGTTCAGGAATTAGAAGCGCACGAAGAGGATAAAGGAGATTGAAAGTTAGTTTTTCTTCATAATAGCGAATAAGCAGAATGTCAAAGCCCCGTCTCAGTTTTCTGAGGCGGGGCTTTTTTTGCGTTATGGGCTGCGCTGTCCCAATTAATTGTCTTAGTCTATGACACAGTTCAGATGACATCCTCCCTCAAAAAATGGGCTATGTTTTTACGTTTACCCAATTAAATCCTTGATATTTTTTGATTGTTTTGTTAATCTTATCAGAACCGACTTAGCTAAATTATCATCTAATGAATTGTATCTATTGATTAAAAAATCCTTCAATACAGAGAAGCTAATAGTCTCACCACAATCCTCAAATATCAGTTCTTTTTTGTTAAAATGGATTATTGAATTAATATAATTTGATTTTCTTTTTCCTATTATTTTAAATATATGCCCACTTTGGTCAACATATTTTTGATTATTGTAGTATTCTTCAAAGATACCATTATCGCCAGGATAATCCCATAAGTCTCCAATATGGGTTTCTTCCAAATCCTGTGAACTTAAATTACTTAAGGAAATATTAAGTATAGGGAATTGTATTGACATAATTAAAATATTATTATGTGGTGTCTCACAATCGTGAGACACC
>SFCY01000008.1 GCA_004558865.1 Bacteroidales bacterium | reverse complement strand
GATAAGCCAAATGAGCAGAGCCAAGCTTGCTTGAGCTCTGCCATGGCGAGAAAAGGTGGGCGTAAGCCCAATACGACTCGACCTAATTTATAGAACCAGCCTTTAAAACCTCTCTCGTAGGTTGATGGCCGCTTCATGCCTTGAAAAAACGAAAGAGCAGAAACCCCTTTTCATCGGGATTTCCGCTTGATTCTCGCAGGGTGGATAGTGGGACTCGAACCCACGACATTCAGAACCACAATCTGACGCTCTAACCAACTGAACTACATCCACCATGTTGGTTGCTTATCAAAAGCGAGTGCAAAGATAGGCGTTTTTTTTCATCCCACCAAATTTTTGCGCTATTTTTTTTCTAAATTTTTCTTCTTTTGCTTTTCAAGCCCTTGAAATCTGCTTTCATGGGGGCGGTTGTCCTGTCCTTTATTGTTGAAAATGCCCTTCACGTGGCCCAACTAACATTCTTGGCAACTACCACGATAGTTCGTGGCAATTGGTACGATAGTCCGTGGCGATTGGCACGATAGTTCGTGGCAGCTGTCACGAATACGAAGCGGACGATGTCTTGTGAGTGGTTTGCCCAGCTTAAGCTCGTCGTTGGCCAATGGGGGCAGAGCCAGTGGTATCCATTCGTACAGTCCGAACGGAATTTCGAGGCTCTGGGGAACAGACTGTTGGCCATAGGCTACTTTTCGTGAAGAAAATGACAGAAAAGTTTGTGAGATTCTTCGGGAATGATTATTCATGCAGCATGAATCGGTTTGGAGTCATTTTCTTGTCCATTCTCTTGCTCCTGTCCACTTCGGGAGTGAGCGTGAATCAGCACTGGTGCGGTGGTGAGCTGCTCTCTGTGTCGGTAAATGACTTCACCATTCTCTATCCCTCCGACATGGACATGCCCGAGTGTGAGCAGGAGGAGGGTTGCGGACAGTGCCACAACAAGCACTTCCATGAGCAGATACAAGATTCGTTCAGCTCGGCCCATTCACCGCAGTTGGTAGTGAAGAGTTTTCCCGCTGACTGGTTCCATGCCCACCTGTTCTCTTTGTTCCAATTTTCTTTCTCCATTTCCGCCGACGGCAAAGACGGCTCCGCCTTTGGACTGTCGTTGATGGCGGATTATCATCCGCCCTATCTCCTGCCGCCTCACGGCGTGAGGGGAGCTCCGGCTTTGTTGGGTTAGTTTTTTTCCACCGCAGGGATTCTTGCGGTCACTTGTCTCATTCCTATTTATATAGAGGCAGACGAGGTGGCCAACATCCTTGGGGAACTCATCCGCAGGTCGTATACCTATTTATATATGTAGGCAGACGAATGTGGGCTGTGTTGCCGATGGCGCTGGAAGAAGTGGAGGAATCGTGTGTCCTCCGCCTCCACACATATTCAACAAAGACTTATGAACAATGAATAGAATAATAGCGTATTTTCTGCACAATCGCATCCTATCCGCCTTTGTGCTTATTGCCATTGTCCTTGGCGGTCTCTCCACTGCCCCCTTCAACTGGCATGGCGGGCTCGTGCCCCGCAATCCTGTGGCTGTGGACGCCATCCCCGACATTGGCGACAACCAACAAATCATCTCCACCGAGTGGATGGGTCGCTCGCCCAAGGATATGCAGGACCAGGTGACCTATCCCCTCACTACCGCCCTGATGGGCATTCCCGGTGTGAAGACCATCCGCTCCTCCTCGATGATGGGCATGTCGTTCATCTACATCATCTTCAACGAGGGCGTTGATTTCTATTGGAGCCGGTCGCGCATACTTGAGAAGCTCAACTCCCTGCCCGCCGGCATGCTGCCGGAGGGAGTGAAGCCCCAGTTGGGTCCTGACGCCACGGCCTTGGGGCAGATTTTCTGGTACACGCTCGAGGGGCGTGACACCAAGACTGGTCGTCCCGCCGGCGGCTGGAATCCAGAGGAGCTGCGCACACTCCAAGATTATTATGTGCGCTACCAGCTCTCTTCGGCCGAGGGAGTCAGCGAGGTGGCCAGTGTGGGCGGCTTCGTGAAGGAGTATCAAGTGGATCTCGACCCAGAGGCCATGCGCGCCTACGGCATCAACCTGGTGCAGGTGATGCAGGCCGTGAAGAACTCCAACATCGACGTGGGAGCCGGAACCATGGAAATCAACCGGGCGGAATACATCATCCGCGGGCTGGGCTACGTGAAGAAGCTCGACGACCTTGAGAACGCTCCCGTGACCAGCCGCGAGGGGATTCCCGTGAGAGTGAAGGACTTGGCGCGCGTGAGCTTTGGCCCCGGCGACCGTCGGGGCGGACTCGACAAAGAGGGACAGGAAGCCGTTGGCGGAGTGGTTGTGGCCCGCGAGGGAAGCAACCCGCTTGAGGTAATCAACAACGTGAAGGAGAAAATCAAGGAGATGCAAACCGCCATGCCCGAGAAGACCCTCAAGGATGGCAGTGTGTCGAAAGTCACCGTGGTGCCCTTCTACGACCGCGAGACGGAACTCTTCGACAAGACTCTCCAGTTGATGCGCGACGAATATGCCAACGGCTCCACGTCGCTCACTGACATCCTCCAGACCTTGCGCGAGAAGGTAGACTACGACTTGCTCAAGGCCGAGGCCTACGCCCAATACAATGGTTTGGTGGCCGAGATGGAACGCTTGGCCGTGAGCCGTGATTATTCACTAAGCAAGTTTAAAGAAAGATGAAAAAGAATAAAAAATATATCGTTGTAGGCCTCCTCGCCGTTGTGGCGGTTGTGGTGGCCGTCATGCTGTTCCGTCGTGGCGCCGGTGCAGCACAGCAGAGCGGGGCAACCGTCTATACCTGCTCGATGCATCCCCAAGTGAAACAAGACCATCCCGGCAAGTGTCCCATCTGCGGCATGGACCTGATTCCTGCTGGCAAGAATGGCTCTGCTGGCAAGATGGCAACAGACGACGACGGCGTGATGCTCAGCGAGGAGGCCCTCGCATTGGCCAATGTGGAGACCGAGACCGTGGGCACGGGCTCAACGACCAAGGAGGTGAGGCTCTATGGCAAGGTGGAGGCCGACCAGCGGCTGGAGCAGACCCAGTCGGCATACGTGGAGGGACGTGTGGAGCGGCTCGCCATCAGTGCGGTGGGCGACCGCGTGAGCCGTGGCCAGACTTTGGCGGTAATCTATTCGCCCTCGCTCTATACGGCCAGCCAGGAACTCGTGGCGGTCCTCAACTTTCCCGCCTCCCAGCAGCGTGAGCCGCTCATCGAGGCTGCAAAGGAGAAGCTTCGGCTGCTCAACGTCACGGCGGAGCAGGTGGCCAACATCATCAGGACCCGTAGGGCGTCGCCTTATTTCACATTGAAAGCCAACACGAGTGGAACGGTGGTGGAGAAGAACGTCAGCCCTGGTGATTATGTCAAGCAGGGACAGCCCTTGCTGAAGATTGCCAATTTGGGGCGTGTTTGGGTGATGTTCCAGGCCTATGAGGCCGACCTGCCTTTCATCCACAAGGGCGCGGAAGTGCAGTTCACTTGTGAGGCCATGCCGGGAAAGACTTTCCGCGGACGCGTGAGCTTCGTCGACCCCGTGCTTGATGGCGCGAGCCGTACGGCTGGCGTGCGTGTGGAGATGGGCAATGCGGGCGGCGTGTTCAAGCCCGAGATGAACGTCTCGGGCATCGTGGCCTCGCATTTGCCGCAATATAGTGACGACATCGTCGTCCCCAAGAGTGCCGTGCTGTGGACGGGCACGCGGAGTGTGGTCTATGTGAAGGAGGAGGACGGCGGCATGCCGGTGTTCCACCTCTGTGAGGTGACCCTTGGCCCGTCGCTCCCCGACGGCTATGTGATTACCGACGGACTGGCCGAGGGTGAGGAAATTGTCACCAACGGTGCCTTTGCCATCGACGCCAGTGCGCAGCTTGACGGCAAGCGGAGCATGATGAACCGATAGCGCGCCACAGCGCAAATGACAACAAAGGGGCGGGGACTTGCAAGTTCCCGCCACAAAAGATAATCGCTAATCAATAAAACAAAAAGACAATGAGAAAATTAGTGTTGACAATGTTGGCAGTGATGGCAATGAGCGTCGCTGCTCAGGCCAAGACCGTGAAGACTTCCTTCAAGGTGGATGGGATGTGTGACATGTGCGAGGCACGCATAGAGAAGGCTGCCAAGAGCTGCAAGGGAGTCCTCTCCGCCAGTTGGAGTCAGAAGACCCGCCAGCTGACGCTGGTCTACGACAATGCGAAGACCACTCCCGCCAAGGTTCAGAAGGCCATCGCGGCCGCTGGACACGATGCTGGAAGCGTCAAGGCCAGCAACGCGGCCTACAACAAGCTCCCCTCCTGCTGCAGGTATCGCAGCGGATCGATGAAGAACTGCCATTGATTGGCCTTGTGCCGACAAACGAAAAAAGGAAGAGTCCCCCTGTGGGATTCTTCCTTTTTTCAGTCTTTTTGCAATCTGTCTTATTTGGCAGGCGCAGGAGTGTTGCCGGCTGGAGCGGCTGGAGCGTTGTTGCCAGCGGCAGGAGCAGCCTTTTGACCAGCTGCAGGAGCGGCCTTCTGCCCAGCGGCGGGAGCCTGTCCGGCTTGGAAGCCCTGGGTGTTGTTGGGATTGGTCGACTGCGACTGTGTGGCAGCGTTTTCCATCACGCTGGCCTCGCCCACTGCAGAGGGGGCCACGTATGCGCAGAACACACTCAGCACCACCATTGCGATGGCCAAGCCCCAAGTGGTCTTCTCCACCACGTCTGTGGTCTTGCGCACACCCATGATGGAGTTGGAGGATGAGAAGTTGGAAGCAAGGCCGCCTCCTTTGGATTCCTGAATCAGGACAATACCAATCATCAGCAGCGAAGCGATGATGATAAAGACAATCAATAATGTGTACATTTGCTTGTTGTTTTATTTGTTTTTATTGTTTATGATCAGTTTTTCCAAGAACCTGATTTGGTCGATGAAGTAGATGTTCTTCTTTGCCTCTGTGAGGTCCAGTTTTCTGATGATGTCCATAGCCTTGTCGTAGCGTCCCTGCTTGATGTAGATTCTCGCCAGGGTCTCGGTGGCATATCCGCCTTGCTCCACGGTGTCGGCGGTCTTGTCCTCTTCCTCCTCAATCTCGGGCATGTATTCAGGTTCTTCCTGAAGGGTGATTTTCCCGCCCTCGTTGTTGATGAAGTTGTCGATGAGGTCTTGCCCTTTCAGCTGTGGTGCGTTGCCGTTTTTCTCCCTCTCCTCTTCGCTCTCCGTCTCAAGCAGGTAGGACACGTAGTCCACAGCGGCGTCGGCGGGAGTGGGCTTTCGCTTTTCCTGCTTCTCCTCGTCGGCTGGTATGGAGTCGAGGAAGTCGTCGATGAGGGCCACCGTGCGGCTCTCGCCCGGCTTCTTCTTCTCCTCGTGCTGGCGGGGCTTGGTGCGCAGCCGGTAGTGGGCGGCCTCCACCATGTTGAAGATCACGCGGCGGTCGGTGATGAAGATGGCGGCGCGCCGCAGTTCCTCGTCAAACGACGGGTCGTGGAGGATGTAGAGGTTCTGCAGCATCAGCAGACGGGCCGACTGGTAGTAGGGATAGAGCGCAATCAAGCTTCGGAGATCGTAGAGGGTCTCCTTGTCCATGCGTTCGGGATGCTTGATAAGCTCTGTCAGTTCCATTCTCTTATATAATATATAAGGTGTTACCAATTTGCCACGGTGGCGTTGAATATCTGTTCCGCGAGGTCGTTCACCATCTGCTGCACCAGCTCCTGCTGCACGCTCACGAGCGAGCGTGTGGTCTCGTAGGAAGCCGTGGAGGTGAACGTGCGCTCAAAGTCCTCGGCATGGTTCACGCGGTTGGTGAATCTCACGTTGACAGTGATGGCGAGTTCGGTTTGTGCCGCATAGCCCTCGCTCGACACGCTCTTGTTGCGCTGCGAGTATTGCGTGATCTCGCCCTCAATCTGCAAGTCGCCGTTGCGCTTCACCTGCTGCAGGCGGGTGTGGTTGGCAAACTGGTCCTTGAGGGCTGTGTTGAACATTGGCCCCATGGGTCCCCACACGTAGCTGGAGCGGATGGGGAAGTCGGCTATCGTGATGGTCTTGGTCTTGTTGTAGTCGATGCTGGAGCCATTGAAGCCGTAGTTCACCTTGCAGCCCGAGAGCCACAGCGCGCACACGGCCATGATGGCCAGGGTGGCCATTTGTCCCCAAGGAGCGCGGTGTCTACTTGTTGAGCCCATATTGTTTGATTCTTCTGTAGAGGGTTCGGTCGCTGATGCCCAACTCCTGGGCGGCTTTCTTGCGGTTGCCCCCGTTGCGCTCCAAGGCTTTCTCCACGGTCTGTCGTCCCAGGTCGTTGAGGTTGAGGGTTTCCGGTTCCTCGGCTTTTATCTCCTCGGCCTCGGCCTCTTGTATGTCGGAGTGGGCGGTGGGCTGGTTGGCCGTCATTATCTTGCCCTGCCGGTCGGCTATGGCGGGCAGCTTGCTGTCGATGAGCTGGGAGGAGAAGCCCTGTGCTCCGTCCAAGGCGCGCGTCTCGTCGAGGCGCTTGCGCAGGCTGTTGAGGTCGCGGCGCAGGTCGCTTACGTTGCCCCGAAGCTCATAGAGGATCTTATACAGGATCTCCCGCTCGCTCTCGTAGGAATGTTGTCCCGGCTGGGCGATGGTGGAGAGTTCGGTGCTCTCCTGGTCGCTCGGGATGAAGTTCTGGAGCATCTTGGCCGTTATGAGCCGCTCCTCGCTCAACACCGACATCTGCTCCGTGATGTTCTTCAGCTGTCGCACGTTGCCCGGCCACTTGTAGTGGAGCATCATCTGCTTGGCCTCGTCGTCGAGCGTGATTTTGGGCAGCTTGTATTTCTCGGCCATCTGCATGGCAAACAGGCGGAAGAGCAGCAGGATGTCGTCGCCGCGGTCGCGCAGGGGCGGCATCTGTATGGGGATGGTGTTGAGTCGGTAGTAGAGGTCCTCGCGGAAGCGTCCCTCGCTGATGGCCTTGCGCATGTTCACGTTGGTGGCCGCCACGATGCGCACGTCGGTCTTCATGATTTTCTGTCCGCCCACGCGGATGTATTCTCCCGTCTCCAGCACGCGCAGCAGCCTGGCCTGGGTGGCCATGGGCAGCTCGCCCACCTCGTCGAGGAAGATGGTGCCCTTGTTGGCCACACCGAAGTAGCCCTCGCTCTCGCCTATGGCCCCAGTGAAGGATCCTTTCTCGTGGCCGAAGAGCTCGCTGTCGATTGTTCCTTCGGGGATGGAGCCGCAGTTGATGGCGAAGTATTTCTCGCGCCGGCGCGGCGAGTTGTCGTGAATGACGCGTGGAATGATTTCCTTTCCCACGCCGCTCTCGCCCACTATCAGCACGCTCAAGTCGGTGGGCGCGACCTGCAGGGCCACGTCCAGCGCATGGTTAAGGCCATCGCTATTGCCAACGATGTTGTATCGCTGTTTTATCTTTTGCAGTTCGGATGTGTTCATTGGGTGACAAAATTACATATTTTATTTGAGATAACTGCAATTTTGGCATACTTTTTTATCGCCTTTCTCATTATTCATCCGCATTTGCCGCCGTGGGGTAGGTGGCGTTGGCCGTTTGCGGCTCACTTTGCCTTTTGCGTACCCTTTCCGTTCCGTCCCAGCTTGATCAGGAGCAGGCCAACGCCGGTCCACGTGAGTTCCCTCAGTCTGACGATGAGGGCGAGGAAGATGCCCTGGCTGGCGGCCATTCCCAACTTGGTGGTCGACATGAGGAAGCCTCCCTCGCGGCCGCCCAACTGGAGGGGCATGAAGAACAGCAGGTTGGCGAAGAGCGAGGTGAAGGCCAGGATGAACATGCTGTCGAAGAAGTTGACGCTTGGCCGCAGTACGAGCAGGATGAAGAGTATCTCCAGCGAAGAGCATACGCGGCAGCTCAGTTCGAGCAGCACGGCGCAGAAGAACGTGCGCGGGTTTTGGTTGTGGAGGGCGGCGATTTGCTGGTCCACGGTGTCGAGCTGCTCGCGGTGCTCCTCCACGAAGGGCTGCGCCCACTTCCTCACCAGCGGAAGATGGCTCAGGAGCTTCATCACGCGGTTGGCAAGTCCCTTGCGATAGCCCGAGAAGAAGAACCAGATGCCCAGCGTGCAGGCCCCCATCGTGATGGCCAGCAGCACGCCCATGAGGAAGTCGACGGGGCGGATGAGCAGATACAGCACACACGACAGCCCCCAAAACCAGAAGTGGCTGAAGATGTGGGTCATGGCATAGAGGATGACCGAAGACGAGGCACGCTCGGTGCCTATCTTCGGCGCAAGCTCCATGATGCGGTAGGGCTCGCCCCCCATCAGTCCGCCGGGAGTGGCATAGTTGAGCGCGAAGCCCGATACGGTGATTTTGTAGAGCCACCAGAACTTCACCTTCTTGGTGCGCTGCATGCCCTCGGGCGTGGAATCCTGGCTGCGGATGATGAGATACCATGCTCCTGTGTTGAACAGATACAGCACCAGCCACAAGGCCAGTACGGCGAAAAACCAGTACCCGGCATGCCGCAGTCCGTCCCACACCTGCTTGAAGTCGAGCTGCGTCACCATGACGACCAGCACGAGCAGGCCGAAAAGGAAGAAGGCGTTCTGATATTTCTTCTTCATTGTTTATTGTTCTGAGTCGTTGTCGTTGGCCGCCTCTTCGACCTTGGGAGTCTCAGCGGGCTTGTCGTCGGCTTGGGCCTTTTTCCCTGCCTGTGCGCTGGCTCCGCGGTAGCCGCGTGGCGCACGCTCTATGATGGAGTTCTCGTGCTTCTTCGGTATGGAGAAGCGCACTTTCTCGCTGTCGTCCTTCTTCTCATGGTAGAGCTTCTTCAGGGGGTTCTCCAGGGGCTCGTCGTATTCCTGGCGGTGGCGGAAGGCGTCGATGGCGAGGAAGATGGCGTGGCGGAACGATGTGGGGTCGGCCTGGTTGCGCCCGGCGATGGAGAAGGCTGCGTTGTCCTCGGGGGCCGTGCACACGATGGCCAGTCCTGCCAGATAGGCCACGCCGTTGGAGGGCTCCAGTGCCTTGAAGGGCGCTATGCCTTGGTCGTGGTACATGGCCAGCACTCCGTCGAAGGCGTCCATCACGTTGCCGCTGAAGAGCTCGTCGGCCGCATAGGGGCCAAAGACGTTCAGGCCGGCGTCGGCAAGCTTGTTGACCGTGGGCGTGATCACTTCCTGCTCCTCCTTGCCGAAGTTGCCGTATTCGGCGCTGTTGGGATTGAGCGACAGCACGGCCACGCGCGGATTGCTCATGCGGAAGTCGCGGCGCAGGGTGTTGTAGAGCAGTGAGGCGCGGTTCTCCACCAGTTCGGGGGTGATGGCGGCCGGCACGTCGCGCATGGCCAGGTTGTTGGTGGCCAGGGCCACACACAGGTTGTCGTTGATGAGCATGGGCAGAGCCTTGCAGCCGTCGCCGAGGCAACTCTCGATGTAGGCCTGCTGGCTGTCAAACTTCACGCCGCTCGATTCCAGGCTGCTCTCGTCCACGGGGCAGGTCACGAGCACGTCGAAGAGTCCGTTGCGGTAGTCGCTGATGGCCCGGTCGAGGGCGGCCATGGCGGCGTGGTTGGATTCGGGGGTAGGCACTCCTATCTCCACTTTGATTTCCTCGTCGAAGCAGGTGAGCAGGTTCACGCATCCCTCGCGAGCCTCTCTGGCGTCGCTGATGATGGTGAAGTTGGCTTGGATGTCGAGGGCCTTGCGGTGGTAGGTTGCCACCTTGGGCGAGCCGTAGATGATGGGAGTGCATAGCTCCAACATCTCGGGCGCGGCGAAGGTTTTAAAAATCAGTTCATATCCAATACCGTTGGTGTCGCCGTGGGTGATGGCAACGCGTATCTTTCTGTTATTTTCCATTTTGTTTTTGTTTTATAGTATAGAGTGCGGCTTCCAACTGCCGCATCAGATTCCTTTTCTTCGATTCGGGCGCATAGACAAAGGCCAGCACCGTCACTTGGCCCACCCGCTTCCTCACGTAGGGGCCGCCCATGGCGTCACCTTCCATTTCCCACAGTCCGCGGTCTTGCCGCTCGTCGACCAACTTGAAATGCATGGCGTCGGTCTCGCCCTTGATGTTGCGGGCCAGCAGTTCTCCTGTGGGGCCTCGCATGACGACGATGTTCTTCATCCCTTGTGCCGTGTTGTTCGACAGCCAGATGAAGTCTTTCCTCACCATGCTGCTCCCCAGTTCCTCCGGGATGAGCATGTCGATGCCAAACATCCTTTTGATGAGGCTGTCGGCCTTGGCGTTGTGCGAGCGTCGCAGTCGCCTCACCTCTTGCGCCATCTCGAAGGCATTGAGCATTCTGACGAGCCGCTGTGGGTCGCTGCCGTCGGTGCGGACGACGATTTGCGGGCGTGCCCATACGTCCTGCTCCAAGCTCATGGCTGTGCCCCGCTGGTGGATGACGATGGCGCGCGCGAGGCGCGACCATTCGTCGAGCCGCTTCCTGCCCACGATGTCGAACATGGGCTCTTCCTGCGGAAGTCCCTCCACAGGCTGGCCCAGCGCTTGCTCCAGACTGTCGCCCCCGTGACCAACAAGTGTCACCTCGTACGCGCGAGAGCTGGAGGCGGGCAGTCCGCCTCCTGTGTCGTTGCAGGCGCAGAGCGCCATGCAGAGCAGAGGGATGAGCCAGTGGCGGATTCTCATTTTCTCACAGCGCCTATCTTCTTCGACGTGCTGAGGAGTCCGCAGGCGGCGTAGATGTCCTGTCCGCGGCTGGCCCGGATGGTGGTGAAGATGCCGTGGCTGGTCAGATAGTCGCGCAGTTCCTCCATCTTCTTCTCGTCGGCCCCATGAAGCGGCACGTTGGGTATCTGGTGGAAGCGGATGAGGTTGACGCGGCATTCCAGTCCGCTGAGCAGCCTGACGATCTCCTTGGCGTGTGCGGTGGAGTCGTTCACCCCGCCGAAGACGATGTATTCGAACGAGAGCCGCCGCTGGTGGCTGAAGTCGTAGTTGCGCAGCAGCTCCACCACGTCGGCTATGCCCATTCCCCGCTCGGCGGGCATCAGCTTGGCCCGCTGCTCGGGAAGGGGAGAATGGAGGCTGATGGCCACATGGCATTCGCTCTCCTCCAAGAATCGCCTCAGCTTGTTTCTCACGCCCACGCTGCTCACCGTGATGCGCTTGGGGCTCCATGCCCATCCATAGTCGGCGGTGAGGATTTCTGTGGCTCGCAGCACGTTGTCGAGGTTGTCCATCGGCTCGCCCTGTCCCATGAACACGATGTTGGTGAGCTGGTCGCGCTCGGGCAGCGAGTAGATTTGGTTCAATATGTCGTTGGCGGTGAGGTTGCCCTCGAATCCTTGTTTTCCGGTCTGGCAGAAAAGGCAGTTCATCTTGCATCCCACCTGCGACGATACGCACAGCGTGGCCCGGTTGTTCTCTTCGGGTATGAACACGGTCTCCACGAATTTGCCCACGTTGCCTTCGTTGGTGGTGGAGACGGGAAACAGATATTTGATGGTGCCGTCCTTGGAGTGCTGGGCGTCGATGGGCGCGGCGCAGCCCACCTCGAAGCTTTCGGCCAGCTTTTCGCGGTTGGCTTTCGAGATGTTGGTCATTTCGCTGATGTCGCCCACATGCTTGTGGTAAATCCACTCTGCCATCTGTGTGCCGGCAAATTTAGGCAGTCCCAACTCTACGGCGATGTTTTTCATTTCATCGCTTGTCAGACCCAATAGTTTTCTTTTCATACTTCATAACTAAACCGTTATTCTTTGGCTTCGTAGGTAGGAGGTGCGGTTTCCCACCTCACTTTCCTGCACGGCGAGACGCCGTGCCTCCTACTTTTCATACTGCAAAGATAGTGTAAATCGTGTGAAGAACGAAATAAACTCGTTTATTTTTTCTTCAGAGATACGGTTCAACTTGCCGATAACGGTGAAAAAGGCTATCCGCAACCATCCAGACGCGGGGGCGTGAAGTCGCCTATCTTTGGGAAACGGGGGGGGCAACAAGTGGAATGATCATCCTCAATGCGGCTCGCACAAGTTGTGTGACAGCTGTCACACAGCAATGGAACAACCGTCGCACAGCAATGGAACAGTTGACACACAACATCGTGACGGTTGACACACACTGTAGTTTAACGCTTTTGGTGTGTAGTTTAACGCTTTTGGTTGACTACTTTAAGCCTTATTTTTAATGTTGGTTGACCCGGTTAAACATTACTTTTATATTTGGTTGATACATCAAGCGGTTGGGGGCTGCGTCAAAAAAAACACCCGCATTGCTCACGCAGCGCGGGTGTTTTTTTAGACTAACTTTTCATGTCCAAATGTCTTCCATGTAATCAAACTAACAGATCAATCCAATCTACAAACATACTATCTAAAAACCGATGCAAAGATAACGAATGTTTGCTGTTGGGAATCTTGTTCTTTTGCGAAAACGCTTTTTTCCCTTGCGCAAACGATTACGTTGACAACCGGCCATTTGTCTCTTCTGCAACGAATCCGGGAAATGTTTTAGATGTATCTCTTCGTGATGTCTTGGTAGGCGTCGATGCGGCGGTCGCGCAGGAACGGCCACCAACGGCGCACCGATTCGCTGTGGTCGAGGTCGATGCTCGCGATGACGCTCTCTTCGTCGGTGGTGGAGGCTCGATAGTGCATTTCGCCCTGTGGACCGCAAACGAAGCTGGAACCCCAGAAGACGATGCCCGGATGCTCGGCGTCGGGATCCTCACCGGGACGCGTAGGCTCAAAGCCCACTCGGTTGACGGCCACAACGGGGAGGCCATTGGCGACGGCGTGGCCGCGCATCACTGTGGTCCATGCCTCGCGCTGGCGTTGCTGCTCTTCCTGCGTGTCGTGGGCGTCGTAGCCGATGGCCGTAGGATAGATGAGAATCTCCGCCCCTTGGAGCGCCATCAGTCGGGCTGCCTCGGGATACCATTGGTCCCAGCAGACGAGCACGCCCAATCTTCCCAAAGAAGTGGAGATGGGATGGAAGCCAAGGTCGCCGGGGGTGAAATAGAACTTCTCGTAGTAGCCAGGGTCGTCGGGGATGTGCATCTTGCGGTAGGTGCCGGCAATGGAGCCGTCGCTGTCTATCACGACGGCTGTGTTGTGGTAGAGGCCAGCCGCACGCTTCTCGAAGAGCGAGGTCACGATGACCACCCCAAGCTCCTTGGCGAGTTCGCCATAGAGGCCCGTGGATGGTCCGGGGATAGGCTCCGCGAGGTCGAAGTTGTCCACCTTCTCCTCTTGGCAGAAATAGAGCGAGTTGTGAAGTTCCTGCAATACGATGAGCTGTGCGCCGCGCCGGGCAAGGTCGGTGACGCCTGCGGCCAAGCGTGTGATGTTGTCCTCCACGCTCGGTGTGTTGTGCTGTTGGAGGAAACCAATTTTTATTTCTTTCATAGTGATGGAATTTGCTGTTGGATGGAAGTGGGGGACAGTCTGCCCGAAGGCTTAGGACCTGCCGTCGCGGTCCGCTGTCGTCGATGGCGCATGGCTCACTGCCAGAATACCCTCGGGATATTGCATGGTGAGGCAATGGAGGGAGCCGTGCTGGCGGGTGATGACGGTGGCGTCGATGCCGATGACCTCGCGGCCGGGAAAGGCATCGCCGACAGTGGCCAAGGCCTGGGCGTCGAGGTCGGGCTGCTTGTAGGTGGGGACGATGACTGCCCCGTTGATGATGACAAAGTTGGCGTATGTGGCCGGAAGCCTCTCGCCGTCGTAGAGGATGGGGCGTGGGGTGGGGAGGGGGAGCAGCCGGTAGGGTTTGCCGGAGAGGGTACGGAGCGTATGGAGCTGCCGCTCCAATGCTTGGAAGTCGGCGAACATGGGGTCGGCCTCGTCGTCCACGCGCATATATAATAAGGTGTCGTCGGGAGCCATGCGCACGATGGTGTCGACATGGCCGTCGGTGTCGTCGCCGACAACGTTGCCATGGTCGAGCCACAGCACGCGCTCCACGTGGAGTGTCGCCTTGAGCCGCTGTTCTATCTGCTCCCTCGTCAGGGGTTGGTTGCGGTGGGGGGCCAAGAGGCAGGTGGAGGTGGTGAGGAGCGTGCCTTGTCCGTCGCTCTCTATGCTGCCTCCCTCCAACACGAAATCGGTCTTGTAGTGTTGGGCGTGGAACAGTCCCGCCTTGAAGAGCCGGGCGGTGATGGCGTTGTCGGTCTTCCAGGGAAACTTCTCGCCCCATCCGTTGAAAGTGAAGTCGCAGACCACATTCGTGGGTCCAATGAGCGAGATGGGGCCGTGGTCGCGCGCCCACGTGTCGTGTGTGGCACAATGGACGACGCTAACGTTGGCAAAGGCCCTTGGCGTAAGGGCGGCCTTCAGCTCGGCGGCGGTCTCCCCACAGTGGGGAGTGACCACGATGAGCCGCTCATGCGTGGCCACCGCCTCGGCCAGTTGCTCGAAGGTGAGCCGCGCCTCGTCCAGGTAGGGCCGCCAGTCGGTGCGCTCGTGCGGCCAGGTCAGCTGCAGGCCGCTTTGGGGATGCCATTCCGCGGGCAAAAAGACATTGGGGTTTTGCGGATTCATTGTCGTTGTGTTGTATGATTCGAATAAAGCAATGCAAATATAATTAAAATAAATGATTTAATCGATTTTATTTTTGTATTTTTGCACTACCTATCCTGTTTTGGGAGGGGAAAACGAAAACTGACATGCTGGAACTCAAGAATGTAATCCTTCACACAGCCGGGGGCGATGCCCAAGAGGCGTTGTCGTTCTTGGTGCGGGGCGGCGACATCTGTGTCGTTGGCGGCGCACAGGGGAGCGGCAAGACCACCCTTGTGAGGTCGGTCATGGGCTTCTGTCCTGTGGCTTCTGGATATATCAGCATCGACGGAGAACTCGTGGACTGGCGGTCGGCCCGGACTTTCCGCCGTCAGACACTCTACATTCCGGCCCACGTCGTGGCTACGGCCAAGGATGAGCCGAATCCTTTCGACGACCTGAAGGTCATGCAGCTGTTGGAGGACCTTCTGGCAATGGGCGTCAACCAGCTGCGAATGGACAAGGAGCGGCTCCTACAGGCCTGGGCCCTGCTCGGGCTCGACGCGCAGATTGGCGACCGGCGCTGCGCCGCGCTCTCGGCGGGAGAAATGCGTCGGGCGCTGCTCTCCATAGGATCGCAAATCCACCGCACGCTTGTGGTGGCCGATGAGCTCACTGCCGGACTCACCCTTGAGGAAGAACAAAACACCTTCAAATTTGTCAGGGCCCTGGCTGAGAGTGGCAGCGCAGTGCTGCTCACTTGCCGGCCAGACGACTTGCTACTAAATCAACCAGAGAATGAACATTACATTATTAGGAATCTTGGCGGGTTTGCTCCTGTTGGCGTTGCCCATCGCGCTGATGGTGAGGCTGCGCATCCCGATGATTGACAAACTGCTCTTGGCCGTGGGCAAGATGGCGGGCGGCCTGGCTGCGTTGGGGCTGTTGCTCCATTGGCTGGTGGCGGCAAACAATCTGGTGCTGTCACTGCTCTTCGTCATTGTGCTTTTCGTCATGGCAGCCTTTGTGGCCGTGGCCGAGTCGCGACAGCCGCGGGGGCGGGTGCTTCTGCCCCTGTTGGCGGGCAGCGCACTGTCGGTGGTGGTAGTCTCGTTGTGGTTCCTGGTCTTGGTGATGGGACTGAAGAATCCTTTCGAGGCCACCAAGCTCATTCCCGTCTGCGGGTTCATGGCCGCCGCCGTGGCCCTGACCAACGGCAAGGCCTTGGGCGCCTATTACGCGGGACTCTACGCGCATCACCAACTCTACGACTACATGATAGGCAATGGCGCCACCCACGCCGAGGCCACGGCCCACTTCCAGCGCCGTGCCTTTGAGCGCGCCATCGCTCCCCTGCTCAGTCGCATGGCCATGTGTGTCGTGCCCTTGGGGTGCTTCGTGGCCTGGACGATGATTCTGGTGGGTGCCACGCCTCTGCAGGCTGTGCTGTTTGAGGGGCTGATGGTGGTGGCCATGTTGGCGGCGGCTGTCTTGTCGCTCTTCATCGCCATCGTGGTGGGTCGCCGCTATGCATTCGACAAATACGAGCAATTGAAGAATAAGAAATGAGACATTTCCTTTATCTGATCTTGGCGGCCACCTTGCTTGTGGGTTGCCGCCCCCAACGCAACAAGGCATGGTCCGCAGCCATTCAGAGCGTGGAGCAGGAGGTGGCCGGCAAGGCCGAGACGCCAGAGCCTACGCGGGATTCTACGGCCGCGGAGTCGGGCCGGGGCTATGAGTTGCCGGCCTCTGTGGATGGCGAAATCTTGTTGAGGCGCATGGGCTATACCGTCTCCTACAATCCTACGACGCGCGAGCCCAATTGGGTGGCATGGTATCTCTCGGCCCGAAGGCTCGACGGCGACGCCAACCGCAGTGGCGTGGAGTTTCGCGAGGATGAGAGTGTACCCGAGCCACGCGCCACCACCTGGGACTACTACCGCTCGCGCTTCGACCGCGGGCACCAATGCCCAGCGGGCGACAACAAGTGGAGCCAAGAGGCCATGGAAGAGTCGTTTCTGCTGACCAACATCTGCCCGCAGAATCCCAAGCTCAACAAGTACGAATGGAACCGGCTGGAGTCGCAGTGCCGCGAATGGGCCAAGGAGTATGGTGGCGTCTATGTGGCTTGCGGCCCCATCTTCTCAGCCGGTAGCAAGAAGACCATCGGAGAGCATCGGGTGAAGGTTCCCACGGCTTTCTTCAAGGTCGTCCTCTGCACTGTAGGCACGCCCAAGGCCATAGGCTTCATCTACCAGAACATTGGCCAGAAACAGGACTACCGCTCGTGCGTGCGCAGTGTGGACGAGATAGAGGCGCTCACGGGCTACGACTTCTTCCATCTGCTCGATGACGCCACTGAGAAGAAAGTGGAGGCCGAGGCCAACATCAATGACTGGCCCCAAGACAGGCTCTGACCCTGACCCGATACGGAAAGGGCATCGACGGCGATTGGGTCTACGACGAACCCCTGCGACCGCAGACAAGTGCGGGCGCAGGGGCTTGTCGTATCTGCAGTAGTCACTTCATCCATTTCAGCCGCAGACTGTTGAGGACGACACTCACGCTGGAGAAGGCCATGAGCGCGGAGGCCCACATCGGAGTGATTTGGAAGTCGATGCCGAAGAGACGGAGCGCACCGGCGGCAAGGGGGATGCACACGAGGTTGTAGATGAAAGCCCAGAAGAGGTTTTCCCATATCATCCGTACTGTCTGGCGACTCAGCGTCACAGCCTCGGGCAGGGCGCGGAGGTCGTCGCCCATGAGCGTCACTTGCGCCACGTCCATCGCCACGTCGGTGCCTTTGCCGATGGCTATGGATACGTTGGCCAAGGCCAGTGCCTGGGTGTCGTTGATGCCATCGCCCACCATGGCCACGGTCTTGCCCTCGGCCTGCAGCCGGCGCACAAGATTCTCCTTGTCCTGCGGCAACACTTTGCTCTTATAGTGCTTGATTCCTGCCTTCTCAGCCCAGTAGCGGGCGGCTTCCTCGCGGTCGCCGCTCATCATGTAGACTTCCACCCCATCGTGTTGCAGCTGCTCCATGGCCTCATGGGCATGGGGCTTGATGCGCTCGCGCTCCTCCAAGGGCATTCCGTCGGCCTTGGTGAAGTCCACGTTCTGATTGGGAATGGTGAGCGTGCCGGTCTTGTCGGTCACGAGGGCGTTCACCTTGCGCAGCCGTTCCAGTGCAGTGGCGTCCTTGATGAGAATCTGTTTGTCGGCAGCCTTGCCTATGCCCACCATGAGCGCGGTGGGTGTGGCAAGTCCCATGGCGCATGGGCAGGCGATGACAAGCACAGAGACTGCCGAAATGATGGCTTGGGGCAAGACACCAACGCCACCGATGGCGATCCACAGGACAAGGGTGAGGACTGACAGGCCCACGACCACTGGTACGAAAATCATGGCCGCACGGTCGACGATGCGCTGCACGGGAGCCTTGCTGCCTTGCGCCTCCTGCACCATCTTGATGATGTGCGACAGGGCGGTGTCCTCTCCCACCTGCTTGGCGCGCATGTGGAAGACACCCTGCGAGGGAATGGTGCCGGCCAGTACCTTTGAGCCCACTTTCTTCTCTGCCGGAAGAGGCTCACCGGTTATCATGCTCTCGTCGACGTAGGCTGCATCGTCAGTCATAAAGCTGTTGGCCCATGTCACCACTCCGTCGACAGGCACTTTCTCGCCTGTCCTGACCTCCAGCTCATCGCCCACGTCGATGGTCGACACGGGCACCTCGTTCACCTGGGCTTTCTGAATCAACTTTCCGTCAGCGTCCCTCTTCTCGGGCTCCACTACGATGTGGGCTGTCTTCGGCGCGAGTCCCATCAGCTGGCGTATGCTTGAGGCCACGCCATCGCGCGCCTTCTCCTCCAAGAGGCGCCCCGTGAGGACGAAGGTGATGATCATCACACTGGCGTCGAAATAGGTGTTCCACGCTATGCCGCGCGCTTCCCAGACCTGCTCGCCCCAGAAGGTGTTGAAGGCTGAGAACAGGAAGGCGATGGCCGTGGACAGAGCAACGAGAGTGTCCATATTGGCCGAGCCGTGGAGGGTCTGCTTCCAAGCCGCTACATAGAATGAGCGGCCGCAATAGACCATGTTGGCCAACGACAGGAGCATGGCGACGACGTTGGCCACGGTGCGGTCGGCAATGGGTAGCCACTGCATGGAGACCGACATCACCACGATGGAGAACACCCAGGACAGGATGGTCTTGCGGCGCAGCGCGAGGTACTCCTTGCGCTCGATGTCCTCTGCCGACTTGCCTGTGTCGATCACAAGGTCGTAGCCAATGTCGTTGATGGCTTTCTTCATGTCTTTGAGCGAGATGACCTGAGGGTTGTAGTCGATGAGCGCGCTGCGGCCCGGAAGGCTCACCGAGGCGGAGGAAATGCCGTTGAGGGAATTGAGTTTCTTTTCAACGTGGGCGGAGCAAGAGGCGCAGGCCATTCCGACCACGGGTATCGTCTTTTTCATATTGGCAGGTTCTGTTTGGTGATAGTAAGGGGGCAGGAAGCGTCGTGGACGGCTCGTTGGCTCTCCTTGGCCTCCCTGCCCCCTTGTGCGTTCAAGATTCCTCGGATGCTTACTGGGCCTGGTCTATCAGGAGTTGATAGCCAGCCGCCTCTACGGCAGCCCGCATCTGTTCGGGTGTGGCCTTCGACGGCTCGTAGTCAACCACAGCCTGGGCTTGCTCCAAGGAGACACAGGCTTCGTTGACACCGTCGATGGCGTTGAGGGCGTTCTCTACGCGGGCTTTGCACTTGGCGCAGCCCATACCTTTCACGGGAATTGTCTGTTTCATAGTCGTATATGTTTTGCTTTTTCGGTTGCAAAATTAAAAAAATCCTATCAAGCAGACGTTATGCAATTTGGGATAAAGTTTATGACTTTCTGCCGTCAACCTCATCGAGCGGCTTGCGCAGGTTCTCGTGAAGACCCTTGAATTGGCTTGGCGACATGCCTGTGGTCTGCTTGAACTGGCTCGACAGATAGGCCACCGACGAATAGCCCATGCGCAGGGCTATCTGCGTGAGCGACAGCTCCTCGTAGGTGAGGAGCTCCTTCACCTTTTCGATGCGCTGGGCGATGTAGTAGTGCTCGATGGTGGTGCCTGTCACGCGTGAGAACAACTTGCTCAGTGCGCTGTAGCTGGCGTGGAGTTGGTCGGCGAGATAGTCGGAGAGGTTCACGGGTTCGGCGGCGTTGGCCCGCTGCACGAGCTGGATGATGCAGCTCTTGATTTTCTCGATGGTCCGTTCCTGGTGGTCGCCAAGCAAGTCGAAGCCGATGGCGCGCAGCTGGCCACGAAGCTGCTCAAGCTGTAGGGCAGAGATGTCCTCCTCCACAGAGGCGTGTCCCAACTCCACGCTCACGGGGTGGAGACGGTTGCTTCTCAACAGTTCCTCCACTGCCATGATGCATCGGGAGCATACCATATTCTTGATGAAAAGATCGTGTCGCATAGATTCCTACTTGTTTCTGAATGCAAAAATACTAAAGAAAATTGAAAATATTACATTTTTCTTCGGTGCATTCATTTATTTTATCTATATTTGCCCTTGCGAAACAATTAACAAACGAACATTATGGCAATAGTAACGACAAAATTTCTCGGCAATGGCCGGACACACACAGTTTATAATCTCACAGGCAACGAGTTGACGACCGATGTGGACAAGAGCAACGGTGGCTTGGGCGAGAATCCCAATCCCGTGTTTGTGCTCTGCTCCGCCTTGGCGGCGTGCGCGCTGAGCGTCATCGGCATGTCGGCAAAGAAGATGAATGTCGACGCAAGCGGCTGCTGGGCTGAGGTGACCGATGTGGAGGAGGACTCCAACACTTATGAGGTGACACGCATAGCCATCACTTTCCACTTGAAGGCCGAGTTTGATGCCGCCGTGCGCAAGCGTCTTGAGGCCTATTCGCACAAGGCTTGCTACGTGGGCAATACGCTCAAGGCAGAGAAGGCCTTCACCTTTGTCTACGAATAAACTTCGACTTTCTGTTTGAACTGGTTCCATACATCGGAAGCGGGCTGCGAGCCTTTGGTCGAGTGGCCTCAGCGATTCGATGTTTGGAACCAGTCATAGCTATGGCTCCAAGCGCGTCTGCTGCACAAGGAGCCGTTGTCTTCCTCAGTATGGGGAACAAAAAATAAACAAACATGGCATTAGGAAAATGGATAGGTGGCTTCTTGGGCTTCGTTGGAGGGGGAGGCGTACTTGGCGCATTGGCAGGGTTCTGTCTGGGTGCGCTCTTCGACAAGGCTCTCGATGCCGTGAACACCCCTGGCTCACAGCCCAAGGATGGCGTGCACAGCGCCTTCGGGCAGAACGAAAGCTATGCCTACACAGGGTACAACCAGCAAAGGCGACAAGAGGAGGGAGAGCGCAACTCGTTCTTCTTCTCTCTTCTCGTGTTGGCCTCCTATATCATCAATGTCGACGGAAAGGTGATGCACTCCGAGATGGAGTATGTGCGCAATTTCCTTCGATCCAATTGGGGGGAGGCGGCCAAGGAGCAGGGCAATGAAATCTTGAAAAAACTATTCCGCAAGCAGACGGAGATTGGCTTTGCCTCCTTTCATGAGACGATAGTGGAGGCTTGCCTGCAAATCAGAAGCAATATGGGCTATGTGGTCCGTTTGCAGTTGTTCCATTTCCTTTATGAGATAGCCTGCGCAGATGGCGTGGTCTCCCAAGAGGAGGAACAGGCTTTGCTCGAAGTGGGACGGCTCCTGGCTTTGAGCGAGGCCGACATAATGAGCATGATAGGCCGCAGCGGCTATGGAGGCAGTGGCCACCAGGGTGGCTACAACGGCTCGGGCTCAGGCTACCGCTCGGCGGCCAGCGGCGTTGAAGGCAGTGAGTTGGCCAAGGCTTATCGCACGTTGGGCATCAGTAGCAGCGCCACAGACGACGAGGTGCGCCGCGCTTACCGCCATTTGGTGCTGCTCTATCATTCCGACAAACTTGCCGAGGGCGCAAGCGACGAGAAGATAAAGGAAATCAATGCGGCAAAGGAAATCGTCTACAAGTCGAGAAACATGTAGCCTCTTCCGTCGTGGCAGTGTGCAACAGAATATCATAAAAGGCTGACTCCCCCGTCAGGGGAGCCAGCCTTTTATGATGCATCGTAGGAAATCCTTGCAGGTTATTCTTCTTCGGCGGCGTCGTCCTTCTTCTTGCGACGTGTGACGCGCTTGCGCTTCTTCTCTTCGGGCTGCACGGTCTTGATGCCGGCCAACTCGGGATCGATGAGGATGCGGCCGCAATATTCGCACACGATGATCTTCTTGTGCATCTTGATGTCGAGCTGTCGCTGTGGCGGTATCTTGTTGAAGCAGCCGCCACAGGCATCGCGCTGTACGGTGACGATTCCCAAACCGTTGCGGGCGCTCTGGCGGATGCGCTTGAACGACTGCAGGAGTCGTGGCTCGATCTTTGTCTCCAGTTCCTTTGCCTCGTCGTGAAGCTGGTCCTCCTGCTCGCGCGTCTCCTGCATGATTTTGTCCAGCTCCTCGCGCTTGTGAGCCAAGTCAACATTGCGTGTCTCGATGAGCGCGTGGGTGTCTTCCAATTCTTGCTTGGCGTTCTCCACCTTGGCAAGAGCCTCCTTGATTTTCTTGTTGCAGAGCTCAATTTCGAGCGTCTGGTACTCTATCTCCTTGGTCAGCGTGTCATACTCGCGATTGTTCTTCACTTCGTCCAGCTGCTGCTTGTAGCGGTCCACGCTGGCCTGCGCCTGTGCGATGTCGCCTTTCTTCTGGCTGATGGCGGTGTTGAACTCCTGGATCTCGGTCTCAATCTTGGAGACGCGTGTCTTGAGGCCCTGAATCTCGTCGTCAAGGTCCTGCACTTCCAAGGGCAGCTCGCCACGGTAGGCGCGCAGCTCGTCGATGTTTGACAGGGCTGTTTGGAGGCGGTAGAGATTCTTCAACTTCTCTTCTACGGTCAAATCTGTGGGATCTTTCTTTGCCATGTTGTTCGTATTTACGTGTTGTTTTTGAAAATCAAAGATATAATATCGGATTGGTGTTGGTGTCGGCGATGAGGGTCCTTACGCCCGGACAGCGATGGGCAAGCACGTCGCGGAATATCTCCGTAGTGTATTGCTCACTCTGGTAGTGTCCGATGACACAAATCTGTATTTCCTGCTCGTGGCCGAAATACTGGTGGTAGTGCATCTCGCCGGTGATGAAAGCGTCGGCTCTTTCGGCTATGGCCGCGTCGAGCAGGAAGTCGCCGGCTCCGCCACAAAGAGCCACCGTCTTGATGGGACGGCGCAGGAGCTGGTTGCACATCACACACTCCACACCGAAAGCCTTGCGCAGCAGCGCCACCAAGTCGTCGGCTGCCAAGGGTTTGGCCAACGTACCCACCACGCCGTCGGCTCCCTCTATGAGCGACTTTGACGGGGCGTAGCCGTCGGCTTGCATGGGCTCCAACTCGCGGCAGAGCTTCTCGTGCTCGGCCGCCTTGGCCTCGCCCACGTCCACTTGCTGGCGCTTGCCGATAAAACGCAACCGCTCCAGCCCCATCTTCTCTGCCATCTTGTAGTTGACACCGCCTCTCACGCTGTCCATATTGGTGTGGAGAGAAAGGATGGTGATGTCGTTCTTCAACGCTTTCATCACCGTGCGCTGCACATAATCATCACCGGTGATCCTGCGCAGCTTGTGGAAGATGAGCGGATGGTGGGAGATGATGAGGTTGCAACCCTTGCTGATGGCCTCGTCTACGATGGCCTCAGTGATGTCAAGACACAATAAAGCCCCTGAGACTTCCGCTTCTGTTAATCCAATCTGCAGGCCGGCATTATCGAAGTCAGCTTGCAGGGACAGAGGCGCGAACTGTTCAAGGGCATTTACCACTTCTATTATTTTCACGCTTATGTTTAATTTGCTTGCAAAGTTACTAAATTTCTTTCAATATCCGTTTGTTTTCTTCTTCTTTAACCTTTTCTTTCCAGCTTGCAAACGATTGTTAACGCACATTCTGCCTGTTTTCTCTTGACTGTTGGGAATCGGGTGGGGCAAGTTGGTTGCGGAAAAACAATCAAGGGTGTCCTGTGCGGGACACCCTTGACGGCTTTGGTGATATTGAGTTGTTATTGTTTCTCAATGATTTTCATTCCTTCTTCAACGGCTTGCATGTTGAGAGGAATCAAGTTGTGGTGACGCTCGGGCAGGCTCTTGTAGAGGGCCTTGTTCAAGCCTTCGGTGCTCACGACGGGGCAGACCTTCAGCAATCCGCCAAGAACAATCATGTTGAACACCTTGCCGTTCTTCATCTCGGCGGCCTTGTCCATGGCGTTGATGCGATAGACAGTGATGTCCTTGCGTGTGGGCGGGTTGATGATGCCGTATCCATCATAGATGAGGATGCCACCGGGCTTTACGCGCGGCTCGAACTTGTCGAGAGAGGGCTGGTTGAGCACAATGGCCACATCATACTTGCTGAGGATGGGCGAGGAGATGCGCTCGTCGCTCACGATGACCGTAACGTTGGCAGTGCCGCCACGCTGTTCGGGACCGTAGGCGGGCATCCACGTCACCTCTTTATTTTCCATCAGTCCGGAGTAGGCAAGAATCTTTCCCATAGAGAGCACGCCTTGTCCACCGAAACCTGAAATGATGATTTCTGTTTTCATTTGCTTTTCGATTGATTTAAGTGATGCACTTCACATCGTTTTGCATTGTCGGGTGGTGCGCAGCCCCAGGATGCGTGGGGCAATGCGGGGCATAGCGCACAAAATAATGCATTAGAGGCCAGTGGTGTCCTTCAAGTCGCCTTTGACGTACTCTGCGAACATGTGTTCCTTCATCCATTCATTGGCCTTGACGGGAGAGAGCTTCCAGCCGCTGTTGCAGGTGGCGACAATCTCCACGAGGCTTGAGCCCTTGCCCTGCAGGCTGGCCTCGAAGGCCTTGCGGATGGCTGCCTTGGCCTTGCGGATGCTCGGCACGGATTCCACGCTCTGGCGGGTGACGTAGCACGTGCCCTTGAGGTGGCTGGCCAGCTCTGTGATGTTGAGGTTCCATCCGTGCAGCTCCGGGTCGCGTCCGTAGGGGCAAGTGGCGGTCTTCTGGCCGATGAGCGTAGTGGGGGCCATCTGTCCACCCGTCATGCCGTAGATGGCGTTGTTGATGAAGATGATGGCGATATGCTCGCCGCGGTTGAGGGCGTGGATGGTCTCGGCGGTGCCGATGCAGGCCAAGTCGCCGTCGCCCTGATAGGTGAAGACCAGGCGGTCGGGCCAGCAGCGCTTGATTCCCGTTGCCACAGCGGGTGCGCGCCCGTGGGCGGCTTCCTGCCAGTCGATGTCGAGATAGCGGTAGGCGAACACGGCGCAGCCCACGGGGCATACGCCCACGGTCTTGTCGGCCATGCCCATTTCCTCGATGACTTCGGCTACCAGTTTGTGCACAACTCCATGTGAACATCCCGGGCAATAGTGCATTGGGGTGTCGTTCATCAAATCCGGTTTCTTGTATACCAGATTCTCGGGTGCTATAATGTCGTTACTCATGCCAATTTCTCCTTTAAAGCGTTAACAATCTCATCGGGGTCGGGCACGATGCCGCCCAACCGGCCGAAGTGTTCCACCTTGATGGCACCGTTCACGGCCAGACGCACGTCTTGGACCATCTGGCCTGCGTTGATTTCTGCCACGAGGATGCCTTTCTTTCCCTTTGCCATTTCGGCAATCTGCTTGCTGGGGAAAGGCCAGAGGGTGATGGGGCGGAAGAGGCCCACCTTGAGTCCCTCTTCGCGTGCTATCTCCACAGCCTTTTCCGAGACGCGTGCCGCCGAGCCAAAGGCCACGATCATGTAGTCGGCGTCGTCCATCTGCTGGGTCTCGAAGCGTACTTCATTCTCCTCTATCTCGCGGTATTTGGCCTGCAAGTGGAGGTTGCGCTTCTCCATCTCCTCGGAGCGGAGCTCAAGCGATGTGATGATGTTGGGCATGCGGTCCTTGGTGCGTCCTACGGAAGCCCAGGGGCACTCGGCCTTAATCTGCTCTTCTGTGCGGCGTGGCTTCAGAGGGGGAAGGACCACCTTCTCCATCATCTGGCCGATGACGCCGTCGGAGAGAATCATTGCGGGGTTGCGGTATTTGAAGGCAAGCTCAAAGGCGAGGTCTACGAAGTCGGCCATTTCCTGCACCGAGTTGGGAGCCAGCACGATGACCTGGTAGTCGCCGTTGCCGCCGCCGCGTGTGGCCTGGAAATAGTCACTCTGCGAGGGCTGGATGGTTCCCAGTCCGGGGCCGCCACGCTGCACATTGACGAAGACGCCGGGCAGCTCGCAGCCAGCCATGTAGCTGATGCCTTCCTGCATGAGGGCAACGCCGGGTGACGACGAGGAGGTCATGACGCGCTTTCCTGCGCCTGCTCCTCCATACACCATATTAATAGAGGCCACCTCGCTCTCGGCCTGCAGCACCACCATGCCGGTGGTCTCCCAAGGCTTGAGCTGGGATAGGGTCTCGATAACTTCACTCTGTGGGGTGATGGGATAGCCGAAGTAGGCGTCCGCACCACATCGAATGGCAGCGCGCGCGATGGCCTCGTTGCCTTTCATTAATGTTACTTCCTGTTCTGCCATCTCTCAGTCCTCCATTTTCTTTTTGTACACGGTGATGCATCCGTCGGGGCACACGATTCCGCAACTTGCACATCCTATGCAGTCGTCGGGATGAGCGGCCTCCACATAGGGATAACCGTGAACGTTGACTTTTTTCTGTGCCAAGGCAATCACGCCTTTTGGACAAGCGACAATGCAAAGTTGGCAACCTTTGCACCTGTCGGTGTTGACCACAATGGCACCCTTAATCTTTCCCATAATGTTTAAGTTTTGTTAGGCTTAATAAGTGATAAGGTGAGATAATCTGCTCATTATCATCGCTTATAGGTTATAAGCGTCCTTGTTATAGAAGTTGAGTATGCTCTCGAGCATCTCTTTGGCTTCCACCGCCGGAGAGAGGGGATCGAGCTCGATGGCTTCCATGTAGCAGTTGATGGCATTCTGCCAGTCGCTCTGCTTGCGGAAGTCATTTCCCTGGTCGTACCACTGTCTGGCCGTCATGTTGTTGTCATTTGTAGTATTCATGTTTTGCTGCTGCTAAGGTGTTGTTCATCAGGGAGCAGATGGTCATTGGGCCAACGCCTCCCGGAACGGGGGTGATGAAGGAGCACTTGGGAGCCACCTCATCGAACTTCACGTCGCCGTTGAGGCGGAATCCACTCTTCCTTGTTGCGTCGGGTACGCGGGTCGTGCCCACGTCGATGACCACCGCGCCTTCCCTCACCATATCGGCCGTCACGAAGTCGGGCTTGCCGATGGCCGCGATGATGATGTCGGCCTCGCGGCATTCCTGCTTGAGGCTGGCGCTGTGGGAGTGGCACACGGTGACGGTGGAGTCGCCGTAGGCCTTCTGCATCATGAGCTGTGCCATGGGCTTGCCCACGATGTTGCTGCGGCCAAGCACCACACACTTCTTGCCGCGCGTCTCTATGTTGTAGCGGCGCAGCAGGGTGAGGATGCCGAGCGGCGTGGCGGAGATGAAGCAAGGCAGTCCGATGGCCATGCGTCCCACGTTGATGGGGTGGAATCCGTCGACATCCTTGCGGTAGTCGATGGCCATGATAACCTTTTGCTCATCGATATGCTTGGGGAGCGGGAGCTGGATGATGAACCCGTCGACATCGGGGTCGCTGTTGAGCTTGGCCACGCAGTCGAGAAGCTCGTTCTCGGTCACGTCGTCCTCGAAGCGGATGAGCGACGACTTGAAGCCGCACTGCTCGCAGGCGATGACCTTGTTTTTCACGTAGGTCTCCGAACCACCGTCGTGGCCCACCAACACGGCGGCCAAGTGGGGGCGCTTCTGCCCCGAGGCCACCATCTGTTCCACTTCTTTGGCTATTTCGGCTTTTACGGCCGTGGCCGTGGCTTTGCCGTCAATAAGTGTCATAATATTTCGTTTTAAAGTTATCGGCAAGATGTTCTTTCCTGGGGGGTGCTGTGGTACAGCAACATACCGAACCCGCTGAGAGCCTTGGCGCAAACCTTGGTGCGGGCCTTGATGCAGGCTGCTGGCCTTGGCGCAGACCGTGGCTTCAACTCTTGTTGCAGAGCTTGGTTGCGAGCCTTGGCGCAGATCTTGGGTGCGTCTCGTGGGCAGCCCCCATAGTCACCATGGCGCTACTTTGGCATCTTCATGCCCTTCATGCGTCCCATCATGGAGGCCATGCTGTTGCCCGTCACCATCTTCATCACCTTTCGGGTCTGGTCAAACTGCTTGATGAGCTTGTTCACCTCTTGGATGGAGGTGCCGGAACCCTTGGCAATGCGCATACGGCGCGAGGTATTGAGGATCTCAGGATTGGTGCGCTCTTTGGGTGTCATGGAGCGGATGATGGCCTCAATGCCGTTGAAGGCATTGTCGTCGACGTCCACATCCTTAATTGCCTTGCCCACACCTGGAATCATGGAGGCGAGTTCCTTCAAGTTGCCCATCTTCTTGATTTGCTCTATCTGGTTGAGGAAGTCGTTGAAGTCGAACTTGTTCTTCTGGATTTTCCTTTGCAGCTTGCGTGCCTCCTCCTCGTCGAACTGTTCCTGGGCACGCTCCACCAACGATACGATGTCGCCCATGCCGAGGATTCGGTCGGCCATTCGGGCGGGATGGAACACGTCGATGGCGTCCATCTTCTCGCCTGTTCCGACAAACTTGATGGGCTTGGTCACCACCGTACGGATGGATAGGGCGGCTCCGCCACGGGTGTCGCCGTCGAGCTTGGTAAGCACCACACCGTCGAAGTCAAGGCGGTCGTTGAATTCCTTTGCCGTATTGACGGCGTCCTGGCCCGTCATCGAGTCGACCACGAACAGCGTCTCGTCGGGATGCACGGCTTCCTTGAGCGATGCGATCTCGTCCATCATCTGCTCGTCCACAGCCAGGCGGCCGGCGGTGTCGATGATGACCACGTCGTGTCCTTTGGCCTTGGCCTCTTGTATGGCGTGGAGGGCTATCTCGTTGACATTCTTGCTCTCCGGCTCCGAATAGACTGGCACGCCAATCTGCCCGCCCACGACTTTCAGCTGTTCGATGGCTGCGGGGCGGTAGACGTCGCATGCCACGAGCAGTGGATTCTTGTGCTGTTTCTGCTTGAGCATGTTGGCCAACTTGCCCGAGAACGTGGTCTTACCCGAACCTTGCAGACCCGACATCAAGATGATGGCGGGCTTCTGCTGCAGGTGGAGCTCGGCGGCCTCGCCGCCCATGAGCTCGGCAAGCTCGTCATGGACAATCTTCACCATGAGCTGTCCCGGCTTCACAGCCGTGAGAACGTTCATACCCATGGCCTTCTTCTTCACCGTGTCGGTGAATGTCTTGGCCACTTTGTAGTTGACGTCGGCGTCGAGCAGGGCGCGGCGCACGTCTTTAAGTGTCTCGGCGACATTGATCTCGGTAATTTTGCCTTCGCCTTTCAATATCTTGAACGACCGTTCAAGCCTGTCGCTTAGATTTTCAAACATCTTTTATTTGTTTCTCGTTTTTGTTTTTCGCAAAGATACAACAAAAATCACAAACCAAAAAGCAAATACTCTGTTTTTTGCAAAAAATGCATCTGGATTTACGAGTGTCACGTGGTTGGGCAGGAGGCGAAACTCCCTTTCCAAGGCTTGTCCCTTCGTTTGGGAGTGGAGCATCTGGAGCCGCAAGCGGTTGTCTTTCCCTCCGACAAGAGTTTGCGCGAAAAATGTTCCTTGGCTTCAAGGTTTCCTTATCGCACAGCGGATATTTTCCGTGGAATCATGGTAAGTTTATATGTAAAGGGGAAGGAAAAAGGTCATGTCCAGGCTTACGCTCCTACCGGAGCTATGGTTCTGAAGTGACGGAGTAGTCTTACGAGCAAGCTCGACGGCTACCCCATCACTTCAGACCCACACCTTTGGTGGCAAGCCTGCCCATGACGAAAATCGCTATCGCGTAAAATTGCGTCCTAACGCATAAAATTCTACGGCAAAAACTTACCATGAATCCACTCTAAAATATCC
>SFCY01000135.1 GCA_004558865.1 Bacteroidales bacterium | reverse complement strand
GCATCCATTACAACAAGGATTGAGACTTTTACTAATGCCTTGAACTGCTCAATTGTGTAAGGTCAGAGAACAGCATCCATTACAACAAGGATTGAGACTCGTCTTCGTCCTCGATAGGCTGCTCACGGACTGTCAGAGAACAGCATCCATTACAACAAGGATTGAGACTGCTTTTGTATAGCGCGTTTTTCCGTCTTTTCTGGTCAGAGAACAGCATCCATTACAACAAGGATTGAGACGTCTCCTCTTCTGGTTCGTCCTCGTCCTCGATAGGGTCAGAGAACAGCATCCATTACAACAAGGATTGAGACATATGCTTCTTCATAATAATATTTATAATTAATATTGTCAGAGAACAGCATCCATTACAACAAGGATTGAGACATCATCATTCGTCATCGTCGGCCTCCTTTTTCAAGTCAGAGAACAGCATCCATTACAACAAGGATTACATCCGCTTGTGGACGAACCTCTGTAGTCCCTGCGTGATGGCAGTCCCGCCACAAAAAGCGGCAAACCTTTCGGCGATTGGATTATTTTGCTTAAATTTGCAGCTAAGAACAACGCACAATGCAGAAAGTAAGACCGAAAAAGAATCTCGGACAGCATTTCCTGACCGACCTCAACATCGCCAAGCGCATCGCCGACACGGTGGACGCCTGCCCCGCACTGCCCATCTTGGAGATAGGCCCCGGCATGGGCGTGCTGACCCAATATCTCGTCACGAAAGGGCGGGAGGTGAAGGCCGTTGAGATAGACAAGGAGAGCGTGGACTACCTCCACGCGAACTTCCCCGCCTTGCGCGACAACATCATCGGCGAGGATTTCCTGCGCATGGACCTCGGCCGCATTTTCGACGGCCGCCAGTTTGTGCTAACCGGCAACTACCCCTACGACATCTCGTCGCAGATATTCTTCAAGATGCTCGACTACAAGGAACTCATCCCCTGCTGCACGGGCATGATCCAGCGCGAGGTGGCCCAGCGCATGGCCGCCGCCCCCAGATCAAAGGCCTACGGCATCCTGAGCGTGCTCATACAGGCGTGGTACGACGTGGAGTATCTCTTCACCGTGGACGAGGGGGTGTTCAACCCGCCGCCAAAGGTGAAGAGCGCCGTGATCCGCATGACGCGCAACGGTGTGGCCCACTTGGGCTGCGACGAGCAGCTCTTCAAGCGCTTGGTGAAGACCGTCTTCAACCAGCGAAGGAAGATGCTGCGCGTGAGCATCAGGCAGATGTTCGCCAAGGACAGGCTGCCCGACGCCTCGTTTTTCGCCACCGAGACCATGACCCGGCGGCCTGAGCAGCTGTCTGTCCAGGAGTTTGTAGACTTGACCAACGAGGTGGAAAAGGCCATGGGATGACACGGCGAGAGGCCGGCCCAAAGAATAAATGTGGAAAAAACTTGGCTCTTTCATCTTTTTCTGTTACCTTTGCGTCTATGGAAACGACAAAAAAAATTGCAACAACATCTGCGAAGATCATGTCGTCACTCTTCTTGGGCGGCGCCATTCTCTATTGGATGTATCGCGATTTTGACTTCTCGCAGATCAAGGAGGTGCTGCTCCACGGCATGAACTGGACGTGGATGCTGCTGTCGTTCCCCTTCGGCGTCTTGGCTCAGACAATCCGCGGCTGGCGCTGGCGGCAGGCCTTGGAGCCCGCGGGAGAGCACACGCGGAAGAGCGTGGCGGTGAATGCCGTATTCCTGAGCTACGCCGCGTCGCTCGTCGTGCCGCGCATCGGCGAGTTCACGCGCTGCGCGGTGCTGAAGCGCTACGACGGCGTGTCGTTCTCCAAGGCCCTGGGTACGGTGGTGACCGAGCGCGTGATCGACTCGCTGCTGGTGATGCTCATCACGGGTCTGACGCTGATATTCCAGATTCGCATCTTCGACATCTTCTTCGCCCGCACCGGCACGCGCCTCGACACGTTCCTCACGCAGTTCAGCGCCACGGGCTGGATGGTGACGATAGTGTGTGGGCTGGCGGCCCTCGGGCTGGTATGGTATCTGGCGAGGCGGCTGTCGGTGCACAACAAGATAAAGGACATGCTGCGCGACCTCTTCGTGGGCGTCTCCAGCCTGCGGCAGGTCAACAACGCGCCGCTCTACGTGTTCTGGACGGTGGCCATCTGGGCGTGCTACTTCCTCCACTACTACCTCACGTTCTTCTGTTTCGAAGCCACAAGCGGGTTGGGACTCGACTGTGCCATCGTGACGTTCATCGTGGGCAGCATCGCGGTCGTCGTCCCCACCCCCAACGGAGCGGGCCCCTGGCACTTCGCCGTGAAGACGATGCTCATCCTCTACGGCGTGGGCTCCACCGACGCCCTCTACTTCGTGCTCATCGTCCATTCCGTGCAGACGCTGCTCGTGGTGCTGCTCGGCGTCTGGGCATGGGTGGCCCTCAGCCTCACGGCCAAGCGCCGGCAAGCCGACTTGGACTGAGCCGCGATAAGACGAAAGAGACTTGGAAAAATAACAATAACCTCGGACCGGGCAATGGAGCCCGTTCCACCTAAAACCAAACTACTATGAGTGAAATAAGCAATTTGAAGCCAGCCGCCATCTGGCGCAATTTTGACGCCCTGACACAGGTGCCCCGTCCCTCGGGCCACGATGAGAAAGTGCAGCAGTTTCTTCTTGATTTTGCCAAACGTGTTGGCGTAGAGGCCTACAAGGACTCGGGCGGCAACATCGTGATGCGCAAGCCCGCCACACCGGGAATGGAAAACCGTAAGACCGTGCTGCTCCAGGCCCACATGGACATGGTGCCGCAAAAGGCTCCCGACAGCAACCACGACTTCGTGAACGACCCCATCGAGACCTACATTGAGGACGGATGGGTGAAGGCCAAGGGCACTACGCTCGGCTCCGACGACGGCATCGGCGTGGCGGCCATCATGGGCGTGATGGAGGCTAACGACCTGAAGCACGGCCCCATCGAGGCCATCATCACTCGCGACGAGGAGACCGGCATGTATGGCGTCAACGAGATGCCCACAGGCGAGCTTCACAGCGACATATTGATGAACCTCGACTCCGAGCTCTGGGGCAAGTTTGTCATCGGCTCGGCCGGCGGCGTCGACATCACCGCCACCATGGAGTATCAGCCCGTGGAGAACGAGGAGAAGGCTGCCGTGCGCGTCACACTGAAGGGACTGCGAGGTGGCCACTCGGGCCTGGAAATCAACGAGGGCCGCGCCAACGCCAACAAGGAAATGGTGCGCTTGGTGCACGAGGCCATCGCACAGCTCGGCGCCCGCCTCGCCACCTGGCACGGGGGCAACATGCGCAACGCCATCCCCTTCAAGGCTGAGGTGGTGCTGGCACTGCCCAAGAAGAACGTGGAGGCGCTGAAGAAGCTCGTGGCAGAGCAGAAGGCCCTCGTGGAGGACGAGTACAAGGGCGTAGAGAACAACGTGGAGTTCTTCGCCGAAGACGCCGACAAGCCCGCCATGCTCGTCCCCGTAGAGATACAGGACAACTTGGTGGACGCCATCTACGCCTGCCACAACGGTGTGGTGCGCATGATTCCCGCCTATCCCAACGTGGTGGAGACATCGAGCAACCTCGCCATCGTCGACATCGAGGACGGCAAGGCAGCAGTGAAGATTCTCGCCCGCTCCAGCCGTGAGGACATGAAGGACTATGTGGGCAAGACCATCGAGTCGTGCTTCGCTATGGCTGGCATGAAGGTGGAGTTCAGCGGCAGCTACGGCGGCTGGGACCCCAACCCCGACAGCGAGATCCTGAACCTGCTCAAGAAGGTGTACAAGGAGCAGACGGGCAAGGAGGCAGCCGTGCAGGCCGACCACGCCGGACTGGAGTGCTCGGTGATTCTGGGCAAGTATCCCGGCATGGACGTCGTGTCGTTGGGCCCGACGCTGCTCTCGCCCCACACCACCAACGAGCGCTTTGAGATTGCCACGGCCCAGCCTTTCTGGGACCTGCTGACCAAGACGCTTGAGGAGATTCCCGTGAAGTGATCCGGGCTGTCGCCCATCGCAAGACTACGCACAACGGCTTCCGCCGCCCACTTCCGCACAACACGGCGGAACACGCGGGGGAAGCCGTTCGCTTGATTCACTGTTCATACTTCTTGAAATGATTTTCCGCAATCGTCCAACATGTAGGGAGCAGAGTCTCCCGCTCCTCGCATTGGATGAATGCGGACAGTCATCATCCGGCTGGCGCCAATCCCTACCTTGCCGCATGGCTTTTCCGGTTTTGTTTTGTAGCTTCTCACGATAATCCGCACATTATGAGGAATGTTCTCACCTACGTCCTGTCCATCACTCCGGTTGCCTTTCTGATTGTCTTCTTGGCTGTCGTCATCCGCGTCTATGGCATCGACGCACTCTCCGGCCCGAGCCAGTTGGTGCTCATCTTCTCCACGGGCGTCGCCGCCCTTATCGCCATGCTCCATTTCGGCAAGAAATGGCAGGAACTGGAGGCCGAAATCAACCGCGCCGTGGGCAGCATCGGCTCGCCCATCGTCATCCTGCTGCTCATCGGCCTGCTGTCGGGCACGTGGATGGTGAGCGGCGTTGTGCCCATGCTCATCTATTATGGCATGCAGATCATCAATCCCCACGTCTTCCTCATCACGAGTTGCCTTATCAGCGCCCTCGTGTCGGTGATGACGGGCAGCTCGTGGACCACAGTGGCCACCATAGGCGTGGCCTTGATGGGAATAGGCAAGGCTGAGGGCTTCAGCGACGGATGGACGGCGGGAGCCATACTCTCGGGGGCGTATTTCGGCGACAAGATGTCGCCCTTGTCCGACACCACCGTCCTCGCGTCCTCACTCTGCGGCACACCCCTGTTCACCCACATCAGATACATGACGATAACCACCGTCCCAGCCTTCACCATTACGATGGTCATCTTCCTCGTGGCTGGTTTCCTTGTACCCTCGTCGGCCTTGATAGACACGTCGGCGTTCACCACAGCCCTGTCCTCAAAGTTCAACCTCAGCCTTTGGCTTCTCCTTGTGCCTGTGGCCACGGGCGTGATGATCTACAAGAAGATGCCGGCCATCATTGTGCTCTTCGCCTCGTCGCTGACAGCCATAGCCTTTGCGGCCATCTTCCAGCCGCATGTCTTGGCTGAGGTGAGCGGCATGACCGCCAAAGGCGTGGCCAACGTCCATCCCTCGGCCATCGTGCTGTTCAAGGGGGCGATGGAGTGCAGCTTTGGCTCCACATCGATAGACAGCGGCTTCGCGCCCGTCAACGACCTGCTGGCCACACGGGGCATGGCGGGAATGCTCAACACCGTGTGGATCATCCTCTGCGCCATCTGCTTCGGCGGGGTGCTGAAAGCCAGCGGAATGCTCGCCAACATCGTCAGCCTTGTCATTCCGTTTACGAAGACGCGGGTGGGGCTGGTCGCCTCGACAGTGGTGTCGGGCATCTTCTTCAACGCCACGGCGGCCGACCAATTCCTCTCCATCATGCTCAATTCAAGCATGTTTGGCGAGATATACAAGAAGGAGGGCTACGAGCCGCGCCTTCTGAGCAGGAGCATCGAGGACTCAAGCACCGTCACCTCGGTGCTCATTCCCTGGAGCACCTGCGGCATGACGCAGTCCACAGTCCTCAATGTGCCCACACTCACCTACCTGCCCTATTGCTTCTTCAACATCCTGGCCCCCATCACAAGCATCCTCGTCGCTGCCATCGGCTACAAGATCTATAGAGTAAGTAAGGAGTAGACAATCGTAATGGGATTGGATGCGGGCGCGCAAAGTTCCGACTCCCAAGATGAGGCCATCGCCCGTCTCCACAAGCCACAATCCACATTCGTGAAGATTAGTGGGCACAGCGGATATTTTCCGTGGAATCATGGTAAGTTTATATGTAAAGGGGGAAGGAAAATGGTCATGTTCAGGCTTACGCTCCTACCGGAGCTATGGG
>SFCY01000007.1 GCA_004558865.1 Bacteroidales bacterium | reverse complement strand
GACGCAAAGGTAAGAACTTTTCTCCAATCATGTACCGTTTAGCAACATGTTTTTGGGTTAGCGACTGTACGCACTCCACAGGGTTTGTCGGTTGCGCCACTTTTCTTCAATTCAAGAGAGAAATCATACAGTTGCGGATTTTAGGATAACGATCTTCTTATGATTCCAAATGTAAATGCCCATAGGAAGGTTGGCCGTGGATGTGGCATTTGCTCTGACGAGTTGACCGTCGATCGAGTAGATGTTTCCATTGACGACAGCCGTGGTTGCCTCAATATCACGGATGTCTGTAGTCAGGTCTTCTGTGTTGCCAAAGATGTTGACATCAAATGGTTTGGCCTCGGAAGAACCATTTACATCGTACATCCAGCATCTCAGTCCACGGAACTTGTTGTTGCCTTTATTGTTATAATGGGTGATATAGCCATTACTCAAGGTGTAGTAGCCCTTCTCCAAAACCGTGCGCGCAACGTAGGTTCCCTGCCAAACCACAGATGGATAACCCGTGTTGGGGGTAGAATGAACGCAGAGAATGGTATCAGTTTTCTGCTTGTCGTTCTCTGTCATGCTGTAGTCCACGCCCTGAATAATGTAGACAGAATCAACTTTACTTGTGGCAGCTGTGACATTATTATTTTTTTATCCAATTCAGTCTTCAAACTTTCGTCAACCTCCTGGAAGTTCTGCTGGTCGGCCAATTTGATGATGTAAGGCGTATCTTTGTGAAGCAGAACGTTGTTGCCATATACTGCATCGATGTCGAATACGAGCGTACCGGCATGTCCATCGATGAAGTGCATCGGCTTAGCGAGAACGGCATTGTTGCCAAAGGTCTTCACAAACTGGTTGAACGTCAAGTCCACGGGCAGGCAGATGGTGAACCACTGGTCGCCTTCCCACTTCGTGAAGTCGGGCTTCATGTATCTTCTCAGGTTCAGCTTGCCATGCACGTAGTCGTGAGCTTTGTTCAGCTCGCTCTCATTCTCATCGATCAGATAGGGGTTGTCGCAGCTCTCGTCGTCGTTGGCATCGATAATGCCGTCGCCATCCGCATCGTTGGCCACCTGGATGCCATAAATCCACAATACGTCAGCCACTCCTGCCACACCACCATTAGGCAAAATACTAATCTCGTCGAAGTCAACGGGTTTCTTGTTGTCGTCGGTCGGTGTCCAAAGAATCTCTGCCTCATTGTTTTTGCCACCAATCACGTTCAGGTTCAGCACGTCCCAGTTGGTCTTCTTGGCCACTTCGTTGCCGTTGAGATAAGCCTTCAAAGTGATGAAGTTTCCGAGGTCCACTTTGAGCCATTCTTCGTTGGAAGCGATGATCTTCACTTGGTGGCCGCCCTCATACCTCTTGCCCAACTTCACGGCGATGGTGTTGTTGCTGCCCACAGTGGCCAGACCGGCAACCGTAGCGTAGTTGGTGTTGTCGTCGTCAATGATGTTGGTCAGGTTCTCGACTGCGTTGGCAACCTTGGCCACACCAAACGAGCCCAACTTGGAAGCGTCGATGCTGGCGCCGGTAGTGGAGTGGGAGATGGTCTCCCAAGTGTTTGCCACGTCGTCGTTATAGGTCTGCGCAAGCGTCGACGGCTCCACGAAAGCGTAGTAGATATCCATCTCAGACACATTGACATCCAAGAGTCCGTCGCTCCAGAGTGAGATGGCATCGAAAGGTGTGTTTGCGTCTATTTCAACACTGTATTGTGTGGTGGCGTAATTATCACTATTAATTAGGCCGGCGGAAAGCACTTTGAAATGCGTGTTCTCACTGGCTACCGTAGTAACTTCAGCTCCAGCATTGTAGACCTTCACCTTGAGGCCGTTCAGCAGGTTGAGGTTGAGTGCCGTCCACTTGGTGCGGGCCACAAAGCCTACGGTCACTTTCTCGTCTGACTGGTAGGGCTGTGAGCGGAAGACGCAACTCAGCATCTTCTTGCTGGCCAATGAAATGCCACCGGCTTTAGCGTAGTCGTCCAAAGAGGGGGTCACAAGATTTGCCGTGTCCGTGACGATTTCGGGAATAAGAGCGAAAGAATTCAACTTATACCATTTCTTGTATTGGTCAGCATTAGCACTGTAGCTCACGCCCTTCTCTGTGAAGTTGTTCACCCAGGGGCGGATGGCTGTGTTGATGATGGGTCTTACGCCGTAGGTCACCGTTGTTGTAGCCGTACGTCCATCCTTGGTTGTTGCTTTGAACTCGTAGTCGCCCTCGTTGACGAATCCAGAGACTGTGCACGAAAGGCCGTCGTCGGCGTTCGTCAGTGTGGGC
This sequence comes from Bacteroidales bacterium, assembly GCA_004558865.1. Lineage (GTDB taxonomy): Bacteria > Bacteroidota > Bacteroidia > Bacteroidales > Bacteroidaceae > Prevotella. Next base: position 37,705 of record SFCY01000007.1, on the reverse strand, counting down.
TGCTTGGCTCCCTCGGGAGTCTTGTTGCATTCCCAAGTCACAGCCTCGTCGCTATGCAAGGTCACGGTGTCCTTCTCGTCGCAGAGGCTGCGGTCGGCCGTAACCGTGAGGTTCGGATCCTCGTCGATGGAGGGAGGAAGCACAACAAACATACGGTAGACGTTGGTAGCGCCCAAACTTATTACTTTTTCATCGAAGAGCTCGATCGCGTTGCAGTCCTTGTCAAGAGTTGTGATGATGTCTTGACGGCCACCGCCAAGATTAAGGCCAAGAAGTGTAAATTCTCCGCCCAATTCGTTTTGCTTGTCCCACGTATAGCTCTTTCCATCATAATTCATGATGTACTCTCTGAACTTCATGGCACTTATGAGGTCGAGGATGTCAGCTCCGCCGGTCTCAAAACCGACAGTCATACCTTTCTTGAAAGGAAGATTCTTGGTGTCGTTTCCACCGAAGGCTGAAACCGTGATTGGGGTTGGGATGCCAACCAGGGCACCGATTACGAGAGGATCAAAATCGTCGGGGTTGTTGTCTATCGTGTTTCCTGTATTTTTCGGTGTCTTTTGCAGATCGTTTCTGCACTGACCCAATATGAGCGTGTCGTTGCTGAACTCAGTGCCGGGATAATTGTTTTTCACGGCCTTTTTGAAAGCACTGATTCCATTGGTTTCCTCACTGTCGATATAGTACTTTCCGTTTTTGCCAACGAAAGCATACCTCACGGTTAAGGCTCCAGCCACTTTTGCATCAAGCAGCTCTGTGCTTCCAAGACCTATCTCGTCGAAATCAGCAGGTGCCTTAGCAGTGTATTCAAACGTGTTGGAAGTGTAACTAAGTAGTTTTAAACTGAGCAGCTCCACTTCCTTTTGGTCCACGGTGACTGATCCTACGGGGTTCCCATCCTTATAGAAGAAAATCCGCATAGGGGCCTTGAGAGCCGAAAGTTGCAACGTGTTGTTGAAAGTGACGACAAATCCGGCTGTTGTCCCCTTGGCATAAACGTGCTTCACGTCGCGGATGGTGTAGGACGGCTCAACTCCTATTTGTGCCTTTACACCCGAGATGAACGTGGTTCCGTTGGTAAGGTCCTTGTCAACAAGGTTTTCCAAATGGGCTGTTCCTGAGGCTACTTCAACAGTGGTGTTGAGCCGGTTAACCATACAGTTGGCTCCAACGAGCGCATGCCGACGGTCGAGGTGGTTCGCCTTTGTCGAGGCAAAGTCTTGATAGACGGGCCTTGATGCACTTGCACCAGTAGCCGATGTTACTTTGTTGCTAATTGTAGCAACTCGCCCTGCAGCCGCACTGGGGGGGGTAGTTGACAGGCTCAGAATCACACTGAGCAGAATAAGATAGAAACGTTGCATAATCAACGATTTAATAAAACTTTATTTAGTTAAAACCTTTTATATCTTCCGTCTCCTGCATTCGTCTCCAACGTTGGCTTAGTGTGTAGGATTCCAAAGCAGCCTTGACATCCTTGTCGCCAACCATAGCGGCTTCCGCCTAAAATCAACGGCGCACACTTCCCCTGCCCCCGTTGCTCACGGGGCTTATCTAAAGGCGACGCGCCTGAACGCAGTCTTGAGATTTTCCTGTTAAAACTTCCTTTTATATCACGAAATGTTCGTTGCCAATCTCGAAGAGGAAAAGCTTTTCATAGTTGAGCTTCGGATGTTGGTCCGCGTGTTGTCTAATGAATACTAATCTTCCTTTTTATATATCCTAATTTTGCTTTCGGGTGCAAAATTAAACATATACCGTCAGAGTGAATAATAAATATGATTAAAAAAAAGTTAAGCCAGCTTTGAAAGTGCGGCTGATGTAAAGTATAGAACGGCTTTGGTGCTTTTTAGAACAGGCTTCGGCTTGTAGGAACACAAAACTGAACCCATCAACAAACGCTTCTTCCAAGGAAAGTTTCCAATGAATCGAATGCCGATTTGCTTCATTCGCCTGGATTCTCCCCGACTCATTCTCTTGGATGCACGCCCTTCCGCCCCTTTGGCGGCATGGCCTGAAGTGTGGGCGCAACCTGCCATGCCTACTTGGCCATGGCATAAAGATTGTTAATATGCATGCCAACGAGAAACGGAATCAAACTTTTTCTGTATATTTGTGGACAATATCAAACATTCATTATTAAGCTATGACAGGAATAATCATTTTGGTGGTCGTAGTGCTGTTGGTCGTCTGGCTCATCAGCATCTACAACAACCTTGTACGTTTAAGAAACAACCGTGAGAATGCCTTTGCCAACATCGATGTTCAGCTGAAGCTGCGCTACGACCTTGTGCCGCAGCTCGTGTCCACCGTGAAAGGCTACGCTGGCCACGAGAAGGAGGTGTTCCTTCGCGTCACCGAGGCGCGCTCGGCCGCTGTCAACGCACAGAGCATCGACGACAAGATCAAGGCCGACAACCTTCTCACCTCTGCCCTGCAGGGACTGAAGGTCTCCCTTGAGGCTTATCCCGAACTGAAGGCCAACCAGAACTTCTTGCAGTTGCAGACCGAAATCAGCGACATCGAGAACAAGCTCGCCGCTGCCCGCCGCTTCTTCAACAGTGCCACAAGAGAGCTCAACAATGGCGTGCAGACCTTCCCCGGCAACATCATAGCCGGAATGTTCGGCTTCCACAAGGAGACAATGTATGAGATAGTAGAGCAGGACCGCGCCACACTCGACAAGGCTCCTGAAATCAAATTCTGACGTAAGGCATGGAATACGTTGGAATGCTGACGCAGATACGCCGCAACAACACCAAGAGCATCCTGCTCTTGGTGTTGTTTCCGGTGATTATCCTCGTCATGGTGTGGGTGTTCATAGCCATTGTCAATTGGCTTGCGGGCAGTGGCTACGACGCCGACGGCAACACCATCCATACTTTGGATTTGGTTGCCGTCAATGCTGCTTTCGTAAATGTGCTGCCGTGGGTGGTTGGCGGAGTGGCCCTTTGGTTCTTCATCGCCTATTTCTGCAATGTGAGGATCATCAACGGAGCGGTCAATGCCCACCCCATCACCCGCAAGGAGAACCCGCGCGTCTACAATATTGTGGAGAATCTCTGCATCTCTTGCAATATGCCCATGCCCAAGGTGTGCGTGGTGGACGACCCGCAGCTCAATGCCTTTGCCAGCGGCATCAACGACAAGACCTATACCGTGACGCTTACGCAGGGCATCATCGACTTGCTCAACGACGATGAGCTTGCGGGGGTGATTGGCCACGAACTCACCCACATCCGCAACCGCGACACGCGACTGCTCATCACGAGCATTGTCTTTGTGGGCATCGTCTCCACGGTGATGAGCATCGTGTTGCAGATGATGTACAACCACTTCTGGTTTGGCAGCTCAAGCAGTGACGACGACGACAATGGCGGTGGCTTCGGCTTGGGAGTCGTCGTCCTCTTGGCCGTTGGCCTGTTGTGCTGTTTCATCGCCTACATCTTCACCCTCCTTACCCGCTTCGCCATCAGCCGCAAGCGCGAGTATATGGCCGACGCCGGTGGGGCGGAGCTCTGCGGCAATCCGTTGGCGCTGGCCTCCGCCCTCCGAAAGATCTCTGCCAATCCGGGTCTTGACAATGTGAAGCGGCCCGACGTGGCGCAGCTCTTCATCTGTCAGCCCGACGAGATGGGGCATGGCTTGTTGGGCTTCATGGACTCGCTCTTCTCCACCCACCCCTCCACGGAGAAGCGCATTGCCATTTTGGAGCAGTTCTGACCCTCGCTTCTTCCCCATCATGCCAAAGGCGGACGCTGCAATCGCTGCGTCCGCCTTTGCCATGATGCCCCATTGGGTTGTCAGCAGGGTGTCGACCAGCGGATGGCCTCCGCTATGCGAACAAGTTGTCCAAAGTTGTCTTGTTTTGAACAATCCCACTGTATTTTCCATGGGCTACGCCGAATACAACAAGTGCGGCGCAAGGCCAAGGCCTCAGCCGCACTCATTCTAATATAGTGTCGTTTCCGTGTGATGCGGAAGCGGCTTATTGTTTCTGCATGTCGTATACCACCTGCATGAGCTGCTTGCCGATAGCATCGGCCTCTTCGGCGGTGGCAGCCTCGGAATAGACGCGGATGATGGGTTCGGTGTTGCTCTTGCGCAGATGCACCCAGCGGTCGGGGAAGTCGAGCTTCACACCGTCGATGTCGGTCACCTTCACGTCCTCCTGCTTGCCGTACAGCTCCTTCACCTTGGCCAAGATGGCGTCCACGTCTGTGTCGGGAGTGAGGTCGATGCGGTTCTTGGCCATCTGATAGGCGGGGAAGGTCTTGCGCAGCTCGCTGGCCTTGATGCCTTTTTGCGCCAGACTGCTCAGGAAGAGGGCGATGCCCACGAGGGCGTCGCGGCCATAGTGGCTTTCGGGATAGATGACTCCGCCGTTGCCCTCGCCGCCAATCACGGCGCCAACCTCCTTCATCTTCGTGGTGACGTTGACCTCACCCACGGCAGCGGCGTAATACTTGCATCCGTGCTTCTCGGTCACATCGCGCAGGGCTCGGGTGGAGGAGAGGTTGCTCACGGTGGAGCCGGGAGTGTGGTCGAGCACATAGTCGGCCACGGTCACGAGGGTGTACTCCTCGCCATACATCTTGCCGTCCTCCTGGATTAAGGCCAGCCGGTCCACGTCGGGGTCGACGACGATGCCCAAGTCGTAGCCTCCCTCGGCCAGGCGGCCCATGATGCCGCCAAGGTTCTTCTCCAAAGGCTCGGGGTTGTGGGCAAACTGTCCGTTGGGCTCACCGTTGAGCAGCGTGTATTCCACGCCGAGAGCCTTGAGCAGGTCGGGCAGGATGATGCCGCCCACAGAGTTGATGGTGTCCACCACCACACGGAAGCGGGCGTTGCGTATGGCTTCGAGGTCGACCAACTTCAGGTCGAGCACCGACTGGATGTGGCGCTGGTTGAAGCTGTTGTCCTGCATGTAGTGGCCCAAGTGGTCGACGTCAGCGTATTCAAAGTCTTCTTTTTCGGCGATGGCCAGCACCTCATTGCCATCGTCCTTGGTGAGGAACTCGCCCTCATGGTTGAGCAGTTTCAGCGCGTTCCATTGGCGGGGATTGTGGCTGGCTGTGATGATGATGCCACCGTCGGCCCCGCTCATTCTTACGGCCAGCTCCGTGGTGGGTGTGGTGGCGAGACCGATGTCGATCACGTCGTAGCCCACGCCCATCAGCGTGCCGCAAACCACGTTTCTCACCATGTCGCCAGAGATGCGCGCGTCGCGTCCCACGACGATCTTGTTGCTCTCCGAGTGTCCGCTGCGCCGGATGAAGGTGGCGTAGGCGGTGGTGAATTTCACAATGTCAAGCGGATTCAGCGTGTCGCCGGTGTGGCCGCCGATGGTTCCGCGGATTCCTGATATAGATTTGATGAGTGTCATATCGTAGAAGTTTTCTGTGTGATGCCAATGTGGCCTAACGTCCTCTCTCGAATGTGAGGTCGTAGAGGTAGGGGGTGGTGGTTTGCGAGGCCGACTGCTGTCCCTTTTCGGCGGGCACGATGAGCCTCACCTTGGCTATCTCGTCGCTCTCCGTTATGGGGCGCCCCACCTTGACGAAGGCAAAGGGCACGAGCCATCCCGTGGGTACGGCTGTTGAGCCGTAGGCCGTGGCCATGACGCTGGAGCCGCTCACGAACGATCCCGAGTAGGTGCCCGACGTGCAGGTGACGCGCATCTTGTCGGGGAACAGGCCGTAGTACATGTTGTTGTTCGACAGGGTGATGGTGTCGGTGAGCAGGTTGCGCTCGGTGAACCTCACCAGCACGGTAGCGGTCTCGCCCGAGGTTATCTTCTTGCCGCAGCCCTTTCGGATGATTTGCATGTAGACGCCCGACGAGTTGAAGAGCACCCATTCGTTCTTGCTCACGTCGGTCGTGGAGTCTTGGGCGTAGAACTGCTCCTCCGAGATGACCTTCACGGAAGAGTCGGCGATATAGCTGCTGATGGCAGCGCGCTGCTTCTTTTTCTTGTCAGCGTAGGTTTCCTCGTGGTTGCAGGCTTGGAAGGCGATGGCGCCTGTGAGGAAAAGAAGCAAATAGACCAATTTCTTCATATTCTCTTGTTTTGGCTACAAATTTACAAAAAAACGCAGACCTTTCGGCCAAGCCTTGTCGTTTTTTAGCTTATTTTCTTTTCAGCAAGTCCGCGTATGCCACGATGGCCTCGCGCGTGATGCGCTCGGCCTCCTCCATGGAGCAGTCGAGGTGGCCTCCGCTGGCGTTGAGGTGTCCGCCGCCATTGAAGAATCTGGCGGCCATCTCGTTGCATGGGAAGTCGTCGACCGAGCGTAGGCTCACCCACACGGTGTTGTCGTGGCGGTCGTCCTCGCGCAGGGAGATGCTCAGCTTGGCCCCCTTGATGCGCAGAGGCTCGTTGACGAGACCCTCCTGGTCGCCGCGCACGTAGTGGAAGTTGCGCATGTCGTCGCGCGTGAGGGTGTAGTAGCTCGCGTGGTATTCGTCGAAGTAGTTGAGCCGCTGCGACATCAGATAGCCTCTGAGGCGTATGGCCCACTGGCTGTAGTTGTTGTAAACGTTGCGGTAGATCTTGTCCTTGTCGATGCCCTTGGTGAGCAGCTGGCAGATGATGAAGAATATCTCGGGGCTGTTGCTGTTGTAGGTGAAGCCGCCCGTGTCGCACATCATGCCGCTGTAGATGGTTGAGGCCATCTTCTTGTCTATCTTTTCAAACTCGCCCAACTGCCAGAGAACCCTGAACACCACTTCCGACGTGCTCGACAGCTCGGGATGGGAGGCGCAGACCACTGCGTCTATGTTGGGGGCGAGGTGGTGGTCGAACATCACGCGCTTGGCATTGGACTTATCGAATGATTCCTGCATGGCGTCCAAGCGTGCGGGCGAATTGAAGTCGAGGCAGAAGATGAGTTGCGCGTCGTCGAGGGCCTTGTCAACCGTCTCCGGGTGGCGGTCGTAGCGCACGATTTTCTCCACGTCGGGCTGCCAGCGCAGGAAGTCGGGGAAGGCGTCGGGCACGGCCAAGGTCACCTGTTTGCCAAGGCCGCGCAAATAGGTCGACCAAGCGAGCGATGAGCCCAGGGCGTCGCCGTCGGGAGACTTATGGCAGCACACAACAATATTCTGTGAGTCGGCAATGAGTTCTTTCAACAACTCCAATTGCTCTGTAGATAAGATGTCAATGTTCATAGGGTGCAAAGGTAGTGGAATTTTCTGATTTGCAGCCCTATCTCTTCATATATTTAACAGAAGATAACCTCCGCAAGGTGGTTCGTAGCTGCTCACCGAAAGCCAATCTTCGTCGTTGGTGATCTCCACCATCTGCGTTATCTGCGAGTCCCATTCTCTCGCCCAATCGTTTTTCCCTCAGATTTCTCCTCATTCGCTGAGAAATCAGGGTAGAGGGTATGAGTGATGAGAAATGGACGGCAATCGGTCTGCACGCTTTGGCTGCCTTGCTGGTTCAAGTGCGGACGATTTGTCGTCCTCCCTATGGCAGAACGAAAAGGCCCTCCCTATGGTGATAGGGAAGGCCTTTGGAGTATGGTTGTCGGATGGGATTAGTTGGCGTCCCACCATACGCGGCTGTAGAACGTGTCGCCATTGGCGAGGCGTTTGACAGCCTCTACGTAGTTCTTGTTGTTTACCTGCTTCTCATTTGAGGGATAGATGAAGCGGCGCGGGATGGTGTAGCCGGCCTGGGCCGTCGCGCACTGTCCGTCGAGCTTGGCCATGGGGGCAGACTCAAGCACAGGGTAGCCCGAGCGGCGCCAGTTGGCGAACACCTCGTGGGGATCGCCAAAGGTGGCGAGGTAGTACTGCTCGTTGATCTGCTGCAGGCCCTTTGCCTCATTGAAGGGGTTGGCGGCGAGATACTTCTCGGCGTAAGCCTCAAGGGTTCCGCTGCCTCCGAGGCCTACAGTGGCGTCGCCGTTCAGAGCGTCGAGGGCGCTCTTGTAGCTCGGGAACTGGGCGAACTGGGCGAATGCGGCCTTCACGCCAGCCTCATAGAAGCTCTTGGCCGAACCGTTGATGTAGCCGCGGAGGGCGGCCTCGGCCAGCAGGAAGTTGGTCTGGGCGGCTGTCACGACAAACGTGGGGCCTGTGGGGTCGGCGTAGGTGTAGCGGTTGGGGGTGGAGAAGTGCTGTCCGTAGTTCTCCCGGAACGTCTTGTCGTTGAAGCGTGCGTCGACCTTGCCAATGAAGTAGACGCGGTCGGGGTTGTTGCTGTAGCCACCCTGCAGCAGGCCTTCCTGCTTGGCGAAGCTCATGTCGCCGTAGTCCCCGCTCGCCACATTCCAGCCAGACTGGATGTCGGAGGTCTGAGAGGCTGCGTTCGGCACCATGGTGGCGATGAGGCATAGGCGCGGGTCGTTGGTGGACTTGAGCATGTCGACAAAGTTCTTGCTCAGGTAGAACTCACGGTCCTCATGAGAGATGATCTTGGCGAAAGGCTCTGAAGAGTCGTTGGTGGTCGCTCCACCAGCGTGTTGCAGCACAACGTTGTCGGCTGCGTCGGTAATCACGCCGTTGGCGTAGGCCTTGGCGGCATACTCTTTGGCCATGTCGGGCTTCACCTTCACCAGGCGCATGGCCAGGCGCAGCATCAGAGAGTTGGCAAACTTCTTCCACTTGGCGGCATTGCCCTGGAAATAGAGGTCGTGAACTCCCATCTTGGCCGTGCCGCTGAGGTTGGCCTGGGCCTCATCGAGCTCCTTGAGCATGCTGGTGTACATCTCCTCCTGCGTGTCGTACTTGGGGTAGGAGTAGAGCGCGGGCTGGCCAGCCTCGCTGTAGGGCACGTCGCCGTAGAGGTCGCTCATCTTGGCGAAGCAGTAGACGCGGAGCACGCGTGCGATGTTGAAGTCGACGGCCATGTCGGCATTGTCCTTCCACCTGTAGTAGCAGGTGGTCACGTCGCGCATGGCGCCACGGTCGCTGTTGTAGGTGGACCAGAAGGAGGCTGAGTAGCCGTCGCTGTAGTTGTAGCGGCCATAGCTGTCCCACCAGTCGATGGAGACCAACTGTTGCGTGAACTGGGCGGAGTAGATGCAGCCCGTGCGCCACATGTCCCAATCCGACCCCAACGCCTGGTGCTGGGCGTTGGAGAATACGTCCTCGTATGGCACATTATTCTCAGTGAGGTGCTCCGGGTCGATGTTGGTGTCGCCGAAATCGTCACATCCGGTGAGTGCCAGCGTGCCCATGGCGACAACCGAAGCCAGTGCTATATACTTATATCTTTTCATTGTTCTTGATGTTTTAAGCTGTTGATTGACTAAAACTTCAGATTGACATTGAATCCGATGTTGCGTGTGGCGGGATAGCCGTTGAGCTCAAGTCCCTGGCCGTTGCTGTTGTTGATGGCCGACTCAGGATCGATGTTGGGCGTGTGCTTCATGATGGTCCAGAGGTTGCGGGCCACAAAGCTCACGTTGAGGCCTTTGAGCCAAGTGAGGCTTGGGAGCAGGCGCTTGAAGTCGTAGCCCAGGGAGAGCTCGCGGAGCTTGATGAAGTCGGCGCTGTAGACGAAGTCCTCCACAATGTTGTTGTTGCAGATGGCCTGGTAGTAGTCCTGGGCCTTCACTGCGGTGGTGTTGGCCGAGCCGTCGGTGTTGACGCCCGGGAACACGTAGGTGCCCGTGGGGTTGGCGGCGTCGCGGCCAAAGAGGGTGTTCTTGTGCATGCCGTAGTAGGTGAGCTGGTAGTTGGTGCCGGAGAAGATCTTGGCGCCAAACTTGAAGTCGATCAGGAAGGCCAGGGTGATGCCCTTGTAAGTGAAGCTGTTGTGCCAGCCGCCTGTCCAGCGGTAGACGCCGTTGCCCAAAGTGGTCTGGTCGCCGGCCAGGGGAAGACCATTCTGCATGACGATGTTGCCGTTGGCGTCGCGCTTGTACTTGTTGCCGACAATCATGCCGTAGGGATGGCCTACGATGTTGTAGACGAAGACGTTGCCGTTGCGGCTCTGCGCGCCATTGATGCTCAGCCGGTCAACGCCCTCGCCGAGGTCCTTCACGTTGTTGTCGTTGTAGGCCACGTTGAAGGTGGTGTTCCATTCAAACTCCGGCGACTTCAGAGGATAGGCATCGATCATGAGCTCAACGCCATTGTTGGTGATCTTGCCCACGTTGGCCATCTTGGCGCTGTAGCCGGAAGCAGAGGAAGTGGACACCTGGACAATGTCGTCGGTGGTGCGCTTCTGATACCATGCGGCGTCGAGGCTCAGTCTGTTCTGGAAGAACGACAGGTTCAGACCCACCTCAAACTCATTGATGTGGACGGGCTTCAGGTTGGCGTTGGGATAGATGTCGTTGTTGTTCTGCGTCACGGTGTTCTGTCCGTTCACCGTGTAGTTGCGCACCTGGTAGAGCAGCAGGTTCTGATAGGCCGACGTGCCATTGGAGGAAGCTCCCCAGCCGGCACGCACCTTACCAAAGTCGAACCATTGCGGCATGCTCTCGCGGAAGGTGTCGGTGAACACCCAAGAGAGGTTGACGGAAGGATAGAACACGCTGTTGTTGTTCTCAGACAGGGTGGAGAACCAGTCGTTGCGCCCTGTGACATTGAGGAACACCTGGTTTCTCCAGCCTACGTTGGCCGTGAAGTAGAGCGAGTTGATTTGCCAGCGCTCGTGGATTTTCTTGCCGCGCAAGTCGGTGGGCGAGAGGTTGTTGACCGACCAGAGGCCGTCGACGATGAAGGGTCGGCCACCGTCCGTGGGATAGTAGGTCTTCACGTCGTCGCGCTGCTTGTTGCCGCCGAACGTGGCCCCGAGGTCCCAGTCGCCAAAGGTCTTGTTGGCTCCAACGAGGAAGTTGAAGTTGTTCTCGTAGTAGTTCTTCTCATACTCGCTCATCCATCCCTTGGGGTCGGCGGCGGCTCCTATGGGCTGCACCTGCTTGAACTGCAGGTTGTAGGCGTCGCGTGTGACGCCCACCTGTGCGTAGAGCCACTTGGTGATGTCCCAGCGCAGGTTGACGCCGCCCGTGAGACGGTCGCGGCTCATGTTGTTGGTCTTGCGGTATTGGAGCCAGTAGGGGTTGTTGAAGTAGACGTTGGTGCCGCCGAGGAGCTCGCTGCCATCGGCCGCCGTGCCCCAGTTGCCCTCGCCCTTGAGCCAGCGCACGTCGAACGAGTTGCCGCGGTACATCAGCGAGGCGTTGGTGTTGCCGTTGCCGTCTGAGAGGTTGGAGCGGCCGTTGGCCCTGTCGTTCACGTAGTTGGCCGTCACGTTGAGGTGGAGGTTCTTCAGGATGTCGTAGGTGGTGTTCATGTTGATGCCTACCTGGCGGTTGCCTGCGTTGGGCAGGATGCTCTTCTCGTGGTTGTAGCTTGCTCCGAAGCGGTAGACCACCTTCTCTGAGCTGCCCGAGAACGCCACCGACGTGTTGCTGGTGACGCCTGTCCTGTAGAAGTGGTCCCAGTTGTCGATGTAGGAGTACTTGTAGGTGTCGCCTAAGAAGTTGACGGCGTCCGAGCCGTCGAGGGCTGCGCCCCATGAGTTGCTCTCAGCCTGCTTGGCCGACTCGGTGGTGCTTGGCTTCACGCCGTCGAGGCCGATGCCGAACGTCTTCTGCCAGTCGCGGTAGTCGTAGATGGAGTTGATGGTCAGGTTCTGGTTGACCTCTATCTGCGTGGGCTGGTTCTTGCGTCCGCTCTTGGTCGTGATGAGGATGGCGCCGTTACCGGCGCGGTAGCCATAGAGGGCTGATGCTGCGGCGCCCTTGAGCACCTGGACGCTCTCGATGTCGTCGGCGTTGATGTTGGCAAGTCCATCGCCCATGTCCATGCCGCCCCACATGCCGGCTGAGCCTTGGTTGGTGTTGTCGAAAGGCACGCCGTCGACCACATAGAGCGGCATGTTGTTGCCCGTCATGGAAGAGTTGCCTCGGATGATGACACGCGATGAGCCGGTGGGGCCGGTGGCATTGCCAGCCACACTCACACCGGCAATCTTGCCCGAGAGCGCGTTGCCGATGTTGGGGTCGCGCGCCAGCTCGAAGTCAGAGCCGTCCACCTTGGTGGTGGAGTAGCCCAGCGAGCGGGCCTGGCGCTTGATGCCCAAGGCCGTGACCACCACCTCGTCCATGGTGAGGGCGTCGTCCTTGAGGGTCACGTTGATGGTAGACTTGTTGCCCACCGACACCACCTGTGTCTTCGCGCCCACGTAGGACACCTCTATCTTGGCATTCGGAGCACATGATAGGGTGAAGTTGCCATCGACATCGGTGATGGCACCAGTCGTCGTACCCAATACTTTCACTGTGGCGCCTACGGCTGGAAGACCGTCGGAACCAAGAATCGTACCCTTCACCGTCTGGTTCTGGGCACTCGCTGTGCATGCCACTGTGAGCATCGCAGCCATTACACCGCCACGTAGGGTGTAACTGAATCGAGTGTTTTTCTTCTTCATGCGATTTATTGGATTAGTATGTTAGTTGTTGGTTTGTTTCTGTCTGTTTCTTTTAGATTCTGTGGCAAACTTAAACATTATTTTTGATAATTCCAAACTTTCAGTCGACAATTTTTTGAAAGCATCAATTTTATGCTATTTCAGACGCTTTTCTGACAAAATATCAGTATATTTGCAATCATTAACGGGCGAAATCTTTTTTTCAAACCTTTCAATAACTTTTCTATCAAAACCAACTCGCAATGATGAAAAAGACACTCTTAGTGATTCTGGCCTTGGCCAACATCCTGTGGCTTCAGGCCAGGGGCAAGGGCACAGCTCAAACGGCGCCCATCATCGTGGCCTACGTGTGCTCGTGGACCACGCAACGGCTCCCCGACCCCTTTCTGATGACCCACATCAACTACGCCTTCGGCCACGTGAACAAGACTTTCGACGGATGCGACGTGCAGAACCCCGACTTCCTGACCAAGGTTGTGGGGCTGAAGAAGGAGAACCCGGAGCTGCGGGTATCTCTCTCCGTGGGCGGATGGACCAGCGGCAACTTCTCGGAGATGGCCGCCGACGCGGGCAAGAGGAGGCGCTTCGCCGAGGATTGCGCGCGCATCGTTGCCCAGTATGGCATCGACGGGATAGACATCGACTGGGAATATCCCACAAGCAGTGAGGCGGGAATCTCGTCGTCGCCCGACGACACAAGGAACTTCACGCTCCTCATGCGCGACCTGCGCAAGGCCATCGGCAAGGACAAGCTGCTCACCATCGCCACCATCGCCGACGCCAAATACATCGATTTCCGCGCCTGTATGCGCTATCTTGACTTTGTCAACATCATGGCCTACGACGTGGCCGACCCTCCCCTGCACCACACCACGCTCTACCGTTCGCAACTCACCGGGCGCATCAGCGTGCAGGAGGCGGTGGAGGCCCACATCAAGGCCGGGGTGCCGCGCAGCAAGCTCTGCCTGGGCATGCCGCTCTATGGCAGGGGCGACCACAGCAACAAGATTCTCGACAACTACATGAGGACCGGCTTCACGGCGGGTCGCTACACCGAGCATTGGGACGAGAGGGGGCAGGTGCCTTATCTCACCGACTGGTCGGGGCTGTTGGTGTGGGCGGCCGACAACCCGAGGTCCATCGCCGCCAAGTGCCAATACATCCTCGACGAGCATCTCCTTGGAGGCATGTACTGGCAGACCACGGAGGACAATGCGCAATGCGACCTGATGAACACAGTGTATCTCACCCTGATAAAAAACAAGAAGGCTACTGTGCCGCCGAAACAAATACTGCTCATCACCGACGGGGGAGAGGACTCCACCCTCCTGTGGTTGCGCGAGGAGGCAAGGAAATACGATGCCCATGTGGCCGTTTGGCGGCCAGACAGCAGTTATGCGCCCCTCCTTTTCGAGCATTTCCACCTTATATATAATAATGGTACAGACCCCGCGGCTTGGCCCGGCGAGGCTAAAAAGGACTTCCAGAAGTACATCGATGAGGCCCAAGGCGCTTATCTGGGCTTTGAGGCCGACGACAAGACACCCTGGGCGTGGTACAACGACTTCGTAGACCATGCCGCGGAACGCACTTGCCGCAGTGTGCTCTACAAGCTCCACCCCGGACTGGGCTACATGCCCCGCCTCTCATCCTACGTTGAGACCAGGGGCGCGGCCGTGAAGTGGCTGCTCAATCCATAGCCCCGAGCCCCTCTGTGGCGGAATGCCGCAGGGTGGGGCAGCATTCCGTTTGTCAGCTTTTGTCGGCAAGTTGTGGCCGCCCGCATTCTGGGAGCAGTTTGCGGGCGGCCACAAGCGTTGTCCCCCGCCTTTCATCCCCATTGTGGCGGGAGGAAGTTTGCGTCGCTCCGGCCGTTTGTCTTTGTTTCGTGGCAGTTGCCACGGAATATCGTGCCAGTTGCCACGAAATATCCTGTCAGTTGCCACGAACTATCGTGCCAGCTGCCACGAATGTTGTGCAAAGCTTCAGATGGCCACAAAGACCCATCCAAACCCAAAGACCCACTCCTAAACCAAAGCCCACCCCTAACCCCATCCCTAAGAGGGAGGGGGACACCAATCGCCCTTAACGCAGGGACACGTCTCCTGCAAGAGGATGCACGTTTTCGGGTACGTCTTTGGGCGATTGGGTCTCCCCTCCATTCGTAGGGGAGGGGTAGGGGGGCGCCAGCCCTAAAGAAATGTTCTACCGCTTTCCAATCATTTGCATGTACAACAAATGGCCATTATGTATGAATGAATAAGGTGGAGGGTCATCTCTTTAGGGCTGGCGCAAGGCACTGCACCTGCAATTGGATGATTGCGGAAACTCATCAAGAACAAAGCCACGAATCTTCACGTATAAGGATTTTGATTTGTGAAGATTGGTGCTGATTCGTGGAAGATAACAATGGCGTAGCAAACACGACAATACCTGATACATCATACCAAGCACCCATAATCATAATCGAAAACAGCTCATTTTTTTGCTACGCACTCATTATTTGTTGAGAAAAAACAAATATTTTATTTAACATTAGTGGAAATTCTTGACGATGTCATAATAAATTTGTATATTTGCAATGAAAATTGGTGGATACTCTCAGCGTAGAGTCTCTTATGATTGTTAATATGAGTGAAAGGAGATATAAAAAAAGTATTACTCTGATGACCAAATACAACATCACTCTAAAGAAGAACAAAGATGCGGCCTATAGGAACCTGGTCAATCCCGAGCTGATGGACCGACTGGAGTCGCAGATTCTTGACATCATCGTGAAGCAGAAGAAGTATCTCGACAAAGACTATTCTGCCAAGCAGCTTGCAGCCGACCTCGGCACAAACTCTCGCTACATTTCCGCTGTCATCAACGTGAGGTTCAAAATGAACTACACCTCGTTCGTCAACAAGCAGCGCATCAAGGACGCCATGGTGCTCCTGGCTGGCAAGGAGAACAAGAACCTCAACATGGAAGAGATTTCCGACATGGTGGGCTTTGCCAATCGCCAGTCGTTCTATGCCTCTTTCTACCGGATCAACCAGATTACACCGCGCGAGTACAAGCTCAAGGAGTTTGCCAAGCGCGCTGAAAGGCTGAAGAAGGCGCAGGAGAAAAGGCAGCTGAAGCGTGATGACGCCGAGGTGAATCTGGCTCCGGCCGCGGCGGAGAATCCCGTTGAGACTGTCGCTGTAGCCGCAGAATGACGGAAGCCTTAGGAAGCGCTTCCTCAAAGAGGCCGGGGGGCATCATTCTTCAGACCTTTACTTTAAGACACAGTGGCAGCTCCACCAAGGGGGGCTGCCACTTTATCCATTATCATAAAACCACACTATGGAATTCGTTTATCAACACGAGCGGTTCGCCGACATCCAAATGCTGCGCTACCAGTTGCCCGGATGGGAAGGTATGCCGCTGAGGAAGAAGCTCTACATCTATTATCTGAGCAAAGCCGCACTGGCCGGACGTGACATCACCTTCGACCAATTCGGCAAGTACAATCTCAAAATACGCGTTTGCCTTGAGACTATATGGCAGCACTGCGACTTCACCGGCCATGACACCGAGCGGGAAGCCCTGCACGAGTATCTGCGGCGCGTATGGTTCTCCCACGGCATCTACCACCATTACGGGTGCGGAAAGTTCATGCCCCGGTTCTCCAAGTCCTGGTTTGCCGATGCCCTGCGGCGGGTGGAAGGCTATCTGCCGACAGGAATCGGGGCCGAGAGGATGCTGGCCGAGATTGGCGAGGTGATGTTCAATCCCGAGGTTCTGCCCAAGCGGGTGAACAAGGCCAACGGCGAGGACCTGGTGAAGACCTCGGCCTGCAACTTCTATGAGAATGTCGGCCAAGAGGAGGTGGAGCGCTTCTATGCCTCGAGGCGGACAGGCTCGCTGGAAGAGCCTTCGTGGGGACTGAACTCCAAGCTCGTGAAGACGCGCGATGGAAAGCTGGAGGAACAGGTCTGGTGCTTGAAAGGACTGTACGCTGAAGCCATCGCCAAGATCGTGGTATGGCTGGGCATGGCGGCAAGGTACGCCGAGAATGAACGGCAGAAGAGGGTTCTCGCGCTGCTTAAAGACTATTACCGCGCGGGCGACCTCAGGACCTTTGACAAGTTCTCCATAGAATGGCTCAAGGAGCAGGAGGGCGACGTGGACTTCATCAATGGCTTCATCGAGGTGTATGGCGACCCCCTGGGGCTGAAGGGCACGTGGGAAGGCCTCGTGGAGTACAAGGACCATGAGGCCACGCGCCGCACGCGACTCATCAGCGACAACGCCCAATGGTTTGAGGACCATTCGCCGGTGGATGCGAGATTCAAGAAGAAGAGGGTGACGGGCGTCTCGGCCAACGTGGTTTGTGCGGCCATGTTGGGCGGCGATGAATATCCCTCCACGGCAATAGGAATCAATCTGCCCAACGCCGACTGGATCCGCGCCCGCTATGGCTCAAAGAGTGTGAGCATAAGCAACATCACCCACGCCTACAACGAGGCTTCGCGGGGCAATGGCTTCTTGGAGGAGTTTGCCATCGACGAGGCTACGCTGAAGAGCGTCAGGAAGTGGGAGGTCATGACCGATGAGCTGCACACCGACCTCCACGAATGTCTGGGCCATGGCAGCGGACAGCTTCTTCCCGGCACCGACCCCAATGCGCTCAAGGCCTACGGCAACACGATAGAGGAGGCGCGTGCCGATTTGTTCGGACTCTACTATATCGCAAGCCCGAAGCTCATCGACCTGGGACTGTTGGCCGACAGCCGTGCCTTCGAAGCCCAGTATTATGCCTATATGATGAATGGGCTCATGACCCAGTTGGTGCGCATCGAACCCGGCAACAAGATAGAGGAGGCCCACATGCTCAACCGCTCGCTCATCGCTCATTGGGCGGCCGACACGAATCCCGAAGTGGTGAGGTTGGTGGAGCGGGGCGGCAAGCATTATGTCGACATCACCGACTACAATGCCCTCCGTCAGGTCTTCGCCCGCCAGCTGGCCGAGATCCAGCGCATCAAGAGCGAGGGCGACTACATCGCAGCGCGCGACTTGGTGGAGCGTTATGCCGTGGGCGTGGACCCTCAGCTCCACAGCGAGGTGAGGCAGCGCTACAAGCGTCTCAACATCGCTCCCTACAAAGGATTCCTCAATCCCAAGTTCACGCTTGTGGAGGATAATGGAGAGCCGGTGGATGTGGAAGTGAGCTACGACGAGAGTTACGATGAGCAGATGCTGCGCTACAGCAGAGACTACGGCACATTGATATAAACAGAGACTACCCTACATTATTATATTAGGAAGATGGACGAAAAAATCAACAATCAGCTGAAGGCCATCAAGCAGTCGTTCAGACTCATGATGAATGGCGAGGCTTCACGCTCCATGCGTGAGAAGGGTGTGGAATACAAGTTGAATTGGGGTGTCACCCTGCCCCAGCTCAAACAGATGGCGGCGGAGTGGGACAAGGATTACGAACTTGCCATAGCCCTTTGGAAAGAGGACATCCGCGAGTGCAAGATCCTGGCCACGCTGCTGATGCCTGCCGACAGGATGCCACAAGAGGTGGCGGAGATATGGATGGAGCAGACCCGCTCACAGGAAATGGCCGAGATGCTGGCTTTCAACCTCTTCCAGCATCTTGCCTATGCGCCCGATTTGGCCTACCGATGGATTGCCAACGGGGAGGACCTGTATCAGATCTGCGGCTACAACATCCTCTCCCGCCTGTTCATGAAAGGCCAGGAACCCAACGAGCGGGGGATCAACGAGTTTATAGACCAGGCACAGGCGGCGCTGCAGGGCGGAAGCTATGGCGTCAGGCATGCCGCCATGAACTGTGCCATGCGATTTGCGGAGATGAACGGGCAATACGAGAGAATCGTCACAAAGGCGTTGGGCATCTGAATTTTTAGAGCCAACCTTTGGATATTTCTTTGTTAAAAACTTGGGCATATCCAAAAATAATAGTAATTTTGCACAAATTAAAACAGAAAGTTTCATTTATTCTAAATTCAAATGAAGAGAATTCTCGTCCCTTTAGTCGCGATGGCAGTCATCTTGCTCTTAGGAAGCTGCAAGTCGTCAAAGTATGTCCCTTATTTTCAGAATGCTGACACAATCAGCCTGGCGGCGTCACGCATGCTCTACGATGCCAAGATCATGCCCAAGGACCAACTCACCATCACGGTGATAACGACCGACCCCCAGGCTTCGGCACCCTTCAACCTCTCTGTGACCAATACCGTGGGAACGAGTGGCCAGCTCTCAGCTGGTGGCGGTTCGCTGCAAGGCTACTTGGTGGACAACACCGGCTACATCAATTTCCCCGTTATAGGCAAAATCCATGTGGCGGGACTCACCAAAGGACAATGCGAGGACTTGATACTCTCCAAGTTGAAACCTTATCTCTCTGAGCAAGAGAAGCCGGTGGTGACCGTGCGCATGGCCAGCTACCGTGTGACGGTGCTCGGTGAGGTGGGGCATCCTTCGGTGGTGCCGGTAAGCACAGAGAAGATGAGCGTGCTTGAGGCCATCGCACAGGCAGGAGACCTCACCATCTATGGCCAGCGCAACAACGTGATGCTGATTCGTGAGGACGCGGCGGGCGAGAAGCATGTCTACAGGCTCAACCTCAACGACGCCAACCTGTTCAACTCGCCTTATTATTACCTGCAGCAGAACGACATCATCTATGTCCAGCCCAACGGCGTAAAGGCCAAGAACTCAGACATCGGCACCTCCACCACGCTGTGGATGTCGTTCGTGAGTATCGCCATCTCAATCGCCTCGTTTGTCGTGAACGTCTTGAACTGAGATTATTGGGGGAAGAGATAAACACAACTCGTATTTAATCATGAAAATGAAGGAATGTTGATGAATTGGTAGAAATAGCAGTCTGTCATCGTTCTTTCATTTTTTTTATATTTTAAAACCAAGCAGAAAGGAATCTGTTATCTGTATGGAACAGGGAATACATGAGGACTGTGGCGTGGCGATGGTTCGCCTGCTGAAGCCACTCGATTATTATCAGAAAAAATACGGCACGTGGATGTACGGCCTCAACAAGCTCTATCTGATGATGGAGAAACAGCACAACCGCGGCCAGGAGGGTGCGGGCGTGGCCTGTGTGAAGCTTGATGCGGAACTCGGCAATGAGTATATGTTCCGCGAGAGGGCCGAGGGAGCCAACGCCATCACCGAAATCTTCAACACCATCCACAAGAGTTATATCCCGGTGCTGAACGACACCCGTCTGGATGAGAGTCAAAAGGTGCGCCAGTTTCCCTACGCGGGAGAACTCTATATGGGACATCTGCGCTATTCCACAACGGGAAAGAGCGGCCTGAAGTATGTCCATCCCTTCTTGCGCCGCAACAACTGGAAAGCCAAGAACCTCTGCCTCTGCGGCAACTTCAACATGACCAACATTGATGAGATCTTTGACAAGATAACCAGCCAGGGTCAATGCCCGCGCATCTACAGCGACTCCTACATCATGCTTGAGCTGATGGGGCATCGGCTGGACCGCGAGGTGGAGCGCAACTTTGTTGAGGCCAAGGACAAGGGGCTGGAGGGTCTCGACATCACCCGCTACATCGAGGACCACGTGAGGATGAGCAACGTGCTCAAGACCTCCATGAGGGACTTCGACGGCGGCTATGTGATGTGCGGCCTGACGGGGTCGGGCGAGATGTTCTCCATCCGCGACCCATGGGGAATCCGCCCTGCGTTCTACTTCATGAACGATGAGATTGTCGCCCTGGCCAGTGAGCGCCCTGTGCTTCAAACTACGTTCGACCTCGAATGCGATGACGTAAAGGAGTTGCAGCCAGGCAACGCCCTGTTGGTGAAGCGCGACGGCTCCCACGCCATCGAGCAGATCTTTGAGCCCAAGGAGAATGCCGCCTGCTCGTTTGAGCGCATCTACTTCTCGCGCGGTAGCGACCGCGACATCTACAAGGAGCGCAAGAAACTCGGCGAACAGCTCACCATGCCCGTGCTTAAGGCTGTGGGATATGACACCACGCACACCGTCTTCTCCTTCATCCCCAACACGGCGGAAGTGGCCTTCTATGGCCTCACCCAGGGATTCAAGCGCTATGTGCACGAGCAGAAAATCAAGGCCGTCCTTGATTTGGGCCACATCCCTACGGCGGAGGAGCTCCACGAGATCATCACCGCCCAAACCGTGCGTACGGAGAAAGTGGCCTGGAAGGACATCAAGTTGCGCACCTTCATCACTGAGGGCAACTCGCGCAACGACCTCGCCAGCCACGTCTACGACATCACCTACGAGAGCCTGGTGCCTTATGAGGACAACCTTGTGATCATCGACGACTCCATCGTGCGTGGCACAACGCTAAAGGAGAGCATCCTGCGCATCCTCGACCGGCTGCATCCCAAGAAGATGGTGGTCGTGTCCTCTGCGCCCCAGATCCGCTATCCCGACTATTATGGCATAGACATGGCCCGGCTGGAGGAGTTCTGCGTGTTCCGCGCCGCCATAGCCCTGCTGCTCGACCAGGGCCGGGAAGACTTCATCCGCAAGGTTTACGACGACTGCAGGGCCGAACTCAAGAAGCCCAAGGCAGCCATGCGCAATTGCGTGCGCGACATCTACGAGCCTTTCACCGTGGACGAGATCAATTCCAAAATAGTGGAAATGCTTCGTCCCGAGGGAGTCTCCACGCCGATTGAGATTGTCTACCAGAGCTTAGAGGGATTGCGCAAAGCCATCCCCAATCACCGTGGCGACTGGTATTTCACCGGCAAGTACCCCACACCCGGCGGAACCAAATGCTGCATACAGGCATTCGTGAAATACTTTGAGAACGTTTATCAGCAATTCAAAGAAAACTACCATACAAAATGAGAAACGTAACTTTAGTCTTATCTGATGGTACGACCTTCAAAGGCAAGTCCTTTGGCTACGACAAGCCTGTTGCAGGTGAGGTTGTCTTCAATACGGCCATGATGGGTTACCCCGAGAGCCTGACCGACCCCTCGTATGCGGGACAGCTTATGACGCTCACTTATCCTCTCGTGGGCAACTACGGAGTGCCGCCCTTCACATTCGCGCCCAACGGATTGCCCAACTTCATGGAGAGCGACAAAATCTATGCCTCGGCCATCATCGTGGCCGACTACAGCGAGCAATATTCCCACTGGAACGCCAAGGAGAGCCTTGCCGACTGGCTCAAGCGGGAGCACGTGCCCGGCATCACGGGCATCGACACCCGCGAGCTGACCAAGGTGTTGCGCTCCCACGGAGTCATGATGGGAAAGATCATCTTCGACGATGAGCCCGACAATGTACCAGAGGCCGCCTACGAGGGAGTCAACTTTGTGGACAAGGTGAGCTGCAAGGAGATTATCCGTTACAACGAGGGGGCCGGCCGGAAAGTGGTTCTCGTCGACTGCGGTGTCAAGGCCAACATCATCCGCTGCCTCATCAACCGCGGCGTGGAGGTGGTGCGCGTGCCTTGGAACTACGACTATACGGATATGGACTACGACGGACTCTTCCTTGCCAATGGCCCCGGCGACCCCGACACTTGTTCCGACGCCGTAGACATCATCCGCAAGCAGATGAGCATGAGCCGCAAGCCCATCTGCGGCATCTGCATGGGCAACCAACTCTTGGGCAAGGCGGCGGGCGCCACCATCTACAAGCTGAAGTATGGCCACCGTTCCCACAACCAGCCTGTGCGCCTTGTCGGTACAGACAAGTGCTACATCACCTCGCAGAACCATGGCTATGCCGTCGACTCCAAAACGTTGGGCAGCGACTGGGAGGAACTGTTCGTCAACATGAACGACGGCTCCAACGAAGGTATCCACCACAAGACGAACCCCTGGTTCACTTCCCAGTTCCATCCCGAGGCCTGCTCCGGCCCCGTCGACACGATGTTCATGTTCGACAGGTTCGTGGCGGCGCTCAACAAATAAGGTTTCCCACATAATTTTATCGACTATCCAAGATGAAAGAACATAATATTAAAAAGGTATTGTTGTTGGGTTCGGGCGCCTTGAAGATTGGAGAGGCCGGCGAATTCGACTATTCCGGCTCTCAGGCTCTGAAGGCTTTGCGTGAGGAGTGCATACAGACGGTTCTCATCAACCCCAATATTGCCACCGTGCAGACTTCGGAGGGCGTGGCCGACAAGATATATTTCCTTCCCGTACAACCTTATTTCGTGGAGCGGGTCATCAAGAAGGAGCAGCCCGACGGCATCCTCCTTTCCTTTGGAGGGCAGACCGCGCTCAACTGTGGCGTGGAACTCTACAAGAGCGGAGTGCTTGAGAAATACAACGTGCGTGTGCTCGGCACGCCCGTCCAAGCCATCATGGACACCGAGGACCGCGAGCTTTTCGTGGAGCGGCTCGATGAGATTCATGTCAAGACCATCAAGAGTGAGGCCTGCGAGAACATTGAGCAGGCGCGCAAGGCCGCTTCCGACCTCGGCTATCCCGTCATCGTGCGTGCCGCCTACGCCCTCGGCGGCTTGGGTTCAGGCTTCGCCGACAATGTGGACGAGCTCAACACGCTCTGCGAGAAGGCCTTCTCTTTCTCGCCCCAGGTTCTCGTGGAGAAGAGTCTGAAGGGCTGGAAGGAGATTGAGTATGAGGTGGTGAGGGACCGCTATGACAACTGCATCACGGTGTGCAACATGGAGAACTTCGACCCTTTGGGCATCCACACCGGCGAGAGCATTGTCGTCGCCCCCTCGCAGACCCTCACCAACAGCGAATATCATAAGCTCCGCGCGCTGTCCATCGAGATTGTGCGCCATATCGGAATCGTAGGCGAATGCAATGTGCAATATGCTTTCGACCCGAAGAGCGAGGACTACCGCGTGATTGAGGTCAATGCCAGGCTGAGCCGCTCTTCGGCCCTCGCCTCAAAGGCCACGGGTTATCCCTTGGCCTTCGTCGCCGCCAAGTTGGGCATCGGATATGGACTCTTCGAATTGAAGAACTCCGTCACCAAGACCACTTCTGCATTCTTTGAGCCAGCGCTCGACTATGTGGTGTGCAAGATTCCACGTTGGGACCTGAGCAAGTTCCGTGGAGTGGACAAGGAGTTGGGCTCCTCCATGAAGTCGGTAGGCGAGGTGATGGCCATTGGCCGCACCTTTGAGGAGGCCATCCAGAAGGGCATGCGCATGATAGGCCAAGGCATGCACGGCTTTGTGGAGAACAAGGAACTCGTGATTCCCGACATCGACGCAGCCCTGCGCGAGCCCACTGACAAGCGCGTCTTCGTGATTTCCAAGGCCATGCACCGGGGCTACACCATCGACCAGATACACGAGCTCACCAAGATAGACAAGTGGTTCCTCTACAAGCTCAAGCACATCATCGACATCGACGAGCAGCTGAAGAAGTGCACCAGCATCAACGTCCTCGACAAGGAACTCCTCCGCACGGCGAAAGTCTATGGCTTCACTGATTTCCAGATAGCGCGCGCCGTGGGCTTGGAGCAGGAGCTGCACAATATGCACAAGGCCCTTCTCGTGGTCCGCAACCTGCGCAAGAGCCTGGGCATCCTTCCCGTGGTGAAGCAGATAGACACGTTGGCTGCCGAATATCCCGCCCAGACCAACTATCTCTATGTCACCTACAATGGCGTGAGGAGCGACATCGAATTCCTCAACGACAAGCGCAGCATCATCGTGCTTGGGTCGGGGGCCTACCGCATTGGCTCCTCTGTGGAGTTCGACTGGTGCGGCGTCCAGGCCCTCAACACCATCCGCAAGCAGGGCTACCGCTCCATTATGATCAACTACAATCCCGAGACCGTGTCGACCGACTATGACATGTGCGACCGTCTCTATTTCGATGAGCTTACCTTTGAGCGTGTGATGGACATCATCGAGATGGAGAATCCCCATGGTGTCATCGTCTCCACGGGAGGCCAGATACCCAACAACCTCGCCATGCGCCTCGACGAGCAGAATGTTCCTATTCTGGGCACTTCCGCCAAGGATATCGACAACGCCGAGGACAGGGCCAAGTTCTCTTCGATGCTCGCCCGCAACGGCATCAACCAGCCCGAGTGGAGTGCGCTGACGAGCATGGAAGACATCGACCAGTTTGTCGACCGCGTGGGATTCCCCGTCTTGGTGCGTCCCTCCTACGTGCTTTCCGGCGCTGCGATGAACATCTGCTCCAACAAGGACGAGCTCACCCGCTTCCTCCAGCTGGCCGCCAATGTGAGTGAGGACCACCCCGTGGTCGTCTCCAAATTCATTGAGAATGCCAAGGAGATAGAGATGGATGCCGTGGCCCGCAACGGTGAGATTCTCGCCTACGCCATTTCGGAGCATATCGAGTTTGCGGGAGTGCATTCCGGCGACGCCACCATCCAGTTCCCGCCACAGAAGCTCTATGTGGAGACCGTGCGCCGCATCAAGCGCGTCAGTCGTCAGATAGCCAAGGAACTCCATATCTCCGGCCCTTTCAACATCCAGTATATGGCGCGCGAGAATGACATCTTGGTCATTGAGTGCAACCTGCGTGCCAGTCGCTCCTTCCCGTTTGTGAGCAAGGTCTTGAAAATCAACCTCATCGACCTGGCAACAAAGGTGATGCTGGGCGTCCCTGTGGAGAAGCCCAGCAAGAACCTGTTCGACCTCGACTATGTGGGCATCAAGGCCAGCCAGTTCTCGTTCAACAGACTGCAGAAGGCCGACCCCGTGTTGGGTGTGGACATGAGTTCCACCGGCGAGGTGGGCTGCTTGGGCGACGACACCAACCAGGCCTTGCTCAAGAGCATGCTCTCCGTCGGGCAGAGCATTCCCAAGCACACTGTGCTGCTCTCCACGGGTGGGGCCAAGCAGAAAGCGGAGATGCTGGAGCCGGCCAAGACGCTCATCCATCATGGCTATGAACTCTTCGCCACACCCGGCACGAGCAAGTTCCTCACGGAGAACGGCATCGCCAACACGTGTGTCTACTGGCCATCGGATGGCGACAGGCAGCCCCAGGCCCTGTCGCTTCTGCACGCCAAGAAAATCGACATGGTGGTCAACATCCCCAAGGACCTCACGCCCCACGAGCTTACCAATGGCTACATGATTCGTCGCGCGGCCATCGACCTCAATGTGCCGCTCATCACCAACAGCCGTCTTGCCGCCAGTTTCATCAATGCTTTCTGCACGCTGACGCTCGACGACATCGACATCAAGAGTTGGGACGAATACAAATGATGGAAGATTCTCCGTGAGGCCCGCGCCTCCGAAGGCCCGCAATGGAAAAGTTGGACAACCAATAAGGAAAGGGACGGCGCAGTTAGCCGTCCCTTTTCTGGTTCTTTGAACTTATGGGTTATTATTGCTGTCCGCATAACTTTTTTGATTGTGCAGGATTAGGGCTGACACTTCTCACGAGGTATCAGCCCTTTTTTGCATACTTTGTAGTTTGCCGTCGCTCATCCAAGTTGTGTGACAACTGCACACAGCAGCAGGACAACCTACGCACAGCAACAGTCCAGTCAACACGCAACTCAGACAAGGGAAGTGGGAAAAAGTAATGTTTTTTTGTTAGTTTAAGGAAATATTCCTAACTTCGCACTCTATTAGTCATTAAGTAAATAAAGACAGTCATGCTTCATACCACACAATGCGAGAAGATTCCCGCCTTTGGCTTTGCCGACACCAAACCCCACTACGAATTGCTCGACGGGCTGCGCGGCGTCGCTGCCCTGCTTGTCGTCTTCCACCACATCTTTGAGGGCTATGCCTTTGCCGGCTCCATCAATGGCGTTGGCGACGGCATCATCGCCCACCTCAATCATGGCTATCTTGCGGTGGATTTCTTCTTCCTGCTCTCAGGTTTTGTCATTGGCTATGCCTACGACGACCGTTGGCAGCGAGGCTTTACGTTGAGCGACTTCTTCCGCCGTCGCCTCATCCGCCTCCATCCCATGGTGGTGTTTGGCGCAGTGGTGGGTCTTGTGTGTTTCCTCCTCCAAGGTTGCGCGCATTGGGACGGCAGCCGCGTCTCCGTGTCCATGGCCATGCTCGCCCTTTTGGCAGCCATGTTCATGATTCCGGCTTGGCCAGGTTGTCCCTACGAGGTGAGGGGCAACGGCGAGATGTTCCCGCTCAATGGCCCGGCATGGTCGCTGTTCTTTGAGTACATAGGCAACATCCTCTATGGTCTTCTTGTCCATCGCCTCTCCACCCGCATGCTGACAGCCGTCACCGCATTGTTGGGTGTGGCCTTGGTATGGATGACCGTCGGCGACTTTGTTGGGTCGGGCATGTTTGGCGTAGGCTGGACGCTCGACGGAGTAAACTTTTGGGGAGGCTTGGTGAGGATGCTTTTTCCCTATTCCCTTGGCATGCTCCTTTCCCGCCGCTTCCGTCCCGTCAGGGTGAGGGGCGCCTTTTGGTTGGCCACGGTCGTCATGGCGGCTTTGTTTATGGTGCCTTACATTCCCGGCAAGTCGCCTGTGTGCTGGAATGGAGTGTATGAGGCCGTTTGCATCATCATCGTTTTCCCTGTCTTGCTTTGGCTCGGCGCTTCCGATAGGACAGCCGGCAAGCGCCAGACCGCTATGTTCCGTCTCTTGGGCGACCTCTCTTATCCGCTCTACATCGTACACTATCCGCTGTTCTATCTCTTTTATTCCCACCTTATCCACACTGGCACTTACACCTTAGGCCAGAGCCTGGGCTATGCCTCGCTCACCGTGGCTGGCAGCATTGCCTTGGCATGGGTGGCACTGCATTTCTACGACATTCCCGTGCGCCGCTGGCTCACTACTTTGACGAAGAAATCAAAGTGAATGAGCTGAAGACATGGTATGGGCTCTCTGTTCAGCGAATGTTGCTTTTGTCAAAACAACAATGTTTTTCAACGAATTACCCGAATTGCTCGAATGTGTATTCTATTTATTCGTTGAAACAATAATGATTGGGGGTATACGCGAGGGTTATGGCGTGAGATTCGTTGAATGGTTACGGCATGGGGTAGGGGGAGATTCCATGAATCTAAATCTTAAAACCTAATAACCAAAAACTAAAAACCTATATAAAAACAATCTATTAACCTTAAACCTATTGAACTAAAAACCTATTCTAATTTGTGTTAGCCCCGTTGGGCTTTCTTTTCTTTTGACACTGCAAAGGTAGCAACTATTTTCTTTCGCCCCAACATTTTCCATCAAAAAAACATTGAATATGCGTGTGTTCTTGACGCAAATCAAGCGGATTGTGTGCGAACACGCCGATTTGTGCTTATTGGGCGCTCCACAAACAAACCCGCGGAACGCGGGGGCGAGGCCCACTTGCGTTCCACGGGTCGACAGGCATGTTCTCTTCTCTAAATGATTGCCGTTGTTTTCAGGGGCTTATACCTTGGGGGGATTCTTGCGTTCCTTTTCCGATATGAAGCCGTGGCGGTAGGCATAGAGGAGTTCCTCCAAGGCATCAATCTGCATTTTCAGTTCCTTGCCCTTGTCGGTGTCGGCCACGCGCAGCCTGTGCTGGTTCATTTCCACAATCTGCGTCGTGCTCTTGATGTCCGTTCCCCTGTTGATGGCATCCTCGGCCGAGGTGAAAGGCTCGTGCTGCACCAGCTGGAAGCCCCGCGAGTGGTAGACCAGCGTGTAGCCCGCAATGCCCGTCTCCTTGTGGTAGGCCTGCGAGAATCCTCCGTCGATCACCATCAGTTTTCCATTGGCCTTGATGGGATTCTCGCCGCTCACCACATGCACGGGGACGTGGCCGTTGATGATGTGGCGGTTGGGTCCCGTCACTCCAAACTCGTCCATAATCTTCTCGGCGGTCTCTTCTTTCTCGCGCAGCGAGAAGTAGTAGCCCTTCTTCTCCTTGTGGGTCTCCTTTTCCTTGAGGAAGTAGCGCTCGAAGGTAGCCATCTTGGCCTTGTCGAACAGTGGGCTGTCGGGTCCGCACCAAAGGTAGAGGAAATAGTCGATGGCGTATTGGTGGAACTTGTCGTTCTCCTCGCTGCTTGTCTGGAAAGCCGTGCGCACCATCATACCTATATTATATAGCAGTTCCTGGCCTTTGTAGGCCATGCCGGGATAGATTTCCACCGTGCGCAGCGACCCGTCGGCATTGAGGGGGATGGAGGCGTGGTAGAGCAGGTTTTGGTTCACCACGCGGTACATGCACCCGTGGCGCAGCATCAGCTGTATGTGCTCGTGGAACTTCTCGCTCATGGCGAAGCTGTGGTGCAGCCGTTCCACCAGGCTCTTCTCCTCGGGCGTGAGCTCGTTGGGATTCTTCGGGTCGATGGTGGGGAAGTGGCAGGATGTGAGTTTGTACTCCACCTCGTCCACTTTCACCGTTCCCCTCTGGAAGTCGATGGCGTCGAGCAGCTTGCGGTTGTCCATGTGCCATCCCGGGTGTCGGGTTATCATGGCGGCTTCAAGCTTCCACTGTATCACGCTGATGGCCTTGTGCATACGGGCCAAGAGCAGTTTGTTCTTCTCGTCGAGGGGGTCTTCCTTGGTTATCTTGGGCATGAACTCCACGCAGGGGTCGTCGCCGTAGGTGTCCATGGCGAAGGTTGCCAGCTGGATGAAGTTGATGCCGTAGCCGTCCTCCAGCGTCTCCATGTTGGCATAGCGCAGGGCTATGCGAATCACATTGCACATGCAGGCGTCGTTGCCGGCGGCCGCTCCCATCCAGAGGATGTCGTGGTTGCCCCAGGTGATGTCCCAAGTGTGGTAGCTCTTGAGCGTGTCCATCACGATGTGGGCGCCCGGCCCGCGGTCGTAGATGTCGCCGAGGATGTGGAGTTGGTCTATGCTGAGCCGCTGAATCACGCTGCACAGGGCGATGATGAAGTCGTCGGCGCGGCCGGTGGATATGATGGTCTTGATGATGGCGCTCACGTAGTCGGCCTTGTCCTTGTCTTCCGAATGCTCGTGGAGGAGCTCCTGGATGATGTAGGAGAAGTCGATGGGGAGCGACTTGCGCACCTTCGAGCGGGTGTACTTGCTCGACACGTCGCGGCACACGTCCACCAAGTGGTGGATGGTGATGTGGTACCAGTCCTTGATGTCGCTCTCCTGCTGCTTCACCAATTCCAGCTTCTGCTCGGGATAGTAGATGAGCGTGCAGAGCTCGCGCTCCTCATTGGCCCTGAGAGTGTCGCCAAAGAGGTCGTGCACCTTGCGCTTGATGTTGCCCGAGGCGTTTTTCAGCACGTGCTGGAAAGCCTCGTATTCGCCGTGGATGTCGGCCAAGAAATGTTCCGTGCCTTTTGGCAGGTTGAGGATGGCACTGAGGTTGATGATTTCAGTACTGGCGTCGGCAATAGTCGGAAACGACTGCGAGAGCAATTGCAGATACCGTTCGTCCTTTTGTAAATCGTACTGGCTGTTACTCATAGAACCGATTCTTTTGGGTTGATGGTTAGTTTGTATATAGGTGAATAACGTTGAAATTCCTGTTTCATTATATATATAAGGAGAAATTTGTCATTTCTTGGTTCCTGCACCGTTGTTTCTTGTGTCATCTGTTTGTGTGAACAACCGGTTCTACACAGTGTGACGGTCAGTCCAACTTGTGTGTCGGTTGTTCTACTGTTGTGTGACGGTTGTTCTACTGTTGTGTGACGATTGTTCTACTGTTGTGTGTCAGCTGTCACAAAACATGAAGAGACAATCATTCTGTAGTTTGATGAATGCCGGGAAAGAGTGTTTCAGCGCAAAGAATCATAAAAAATACAGGGAATGGTCGTGCTTAAAAATATTTTTTATATCTTTGCAACTTGATATAACGTTATACGATAACACAATTTATTTGATTTTCAATGAAACAATACAAGCTTGTGAACAATATCATGGGTTGGCTGACGTTTGTCATCGCCGCCTTTGTCTATTGTTCAACCATTGAGCCCACGGCGTCCTTTTGGGACTGCCCCGAGTTTATCGTGACAGGCTACAAGTTGGAGATCGGCCACCCGCCGGGCTCGCCGTTCTTCATGCTTACAGCCAATCTCTTCTCACAGTTTGTCAGCGACCCGTCGATGGTGGCGAAGATGGTCAACACGATGAGCGCTCTGCTCTCGGCCACCACCATCCTCTTCCTGTTCTGGACCATTACGCACCTCACGCGTAAGCTCATCCTGAAGAGTTGGGACGAACTGAACCTTACCAAGCTCATTGCCATCGAGGCTAGCGGTTTGGTGGGTGCGCTGATCTACACCTTCTCCGACACTTTCTGGTTCTCGGCCGTTGAGGGTGAGGTCTACGCCTATTCGTCGGCGTTCACGGCCATCGTGTTCTGGCTCATCCTCAAGTGGGAAGACCATGCCGACGAGCCCCACAGCGACCGTTGGCTTGTGCTCATCGCCTATATGATGGGTCTGAGCATTGGCGTGCACCTGCTCAACCTGCTGTGCATCCCCGCCATCGTGCTGGTCTACTGCTATCGCCGGTTCCCCACTGTGGAGACCAAGGGCTCGCTTGTGGCTCTGTGCATCAGCTTCGTCATCTTGGCCGCCGTGCTTTATGGCGTGGTTCCCGGCATCATCACTGTGGGTGGATGGTTTGAGCTGTTCTTTGTCAACACCCTCGGTATGTCGTTCAATACGGGTACCATCATCTATATCGTGCTGTTGGTGGCCTCTGTGGTATGGGCCATCTTCGAGAGCTACACCGCCCAGAGCAAGCTGCGCGAGAACATTTCGTTCATGCTCGCCTTTGCCCTCTTGGGCATCCCCTTCTATGGCTTCGGCTGGAGGGCCGTTGTGACGGGTGTTGTGATCCTCGCCATCCTGTGGTGGCTGCTCAACTTTAAGCGCACGGTGGAGAAGAAGAAGCGCTACGTCGTCTCGTCGCGCATCAAGAACACCACCTTGCTTTGCATGTTGATGTTGATGATTGGCTATTCGAGCTACACCATCGTGGTGATCCGCTCCACTTCCAATCCTCCCATGGACCAGAACTCGCCCGAGGACATCTTCTCCCTTGGCCGCTATCTGAGCCGTGACCAGTATGGCTACCGCCCGCTGTTCTATGGCCAGACCTACGCCTCGGAGTACAAGATGGGTCCCGTCAACGCCGACGGATATGCCACTCCCGAGTTCACCGATGGCGCTCCCATCTACAACCGCACGGAGAAGCGCTCGGCCAATGAGAAGGACTCTTACTACGTGTCGGGCCACAACAGTCAGGTGAAGTTTGAGCAGAACGTGTTCTTCCCCCGTATGTACTCGGCCCAGCATGCCGGCCTCTATCCCGGATGGGTGGGCGGCATCACGGGCAGGCAGGTGCCCAGCGTCTACCATCCCGGAGAGACCATCACCATCCCCACGGCGTGGGAGAACCTGAAGTTCTTCATCAGCTATCAGTGCAACTGGATGTACTGGCGCTACTTCATGTGGAACTTTGTGGGTCGTCAGAACGACATCAAGAGCGACGGCGAGTTGGAGCATGGCAACTGGATCTCGGGCATCAAATGGCTCGACGACGCCCGCCTGGGCGACCAGAGCAAGCTGCCCGACGAGCTGCAGCACAACAAGGGACACAACGTGTTCTATGCCCTGCCCTTCCTCTTGGGCATCATCGGCCTGTTCTGGCAGGCCTGGCGCGGCCGTCGCGGCATACGCCAGTTCTGGGTGGTGTTCTTCCTGTTCTTCATGACGGGCTTGGCCATCGTGTTCTATCTGAACCAGACACCCAACCAGCCGCGCGAGCGCGACTATGCCTACGCCGGCTCGTTCTATGCCTACGCCATCTGGTGTGGAATCGGCGTGGCGGCCATCATCGACTTGGTGAAGAAATACTTGAAGCAGAGCAATGTCGTCGTGGCCAGCATCGTTTCGCTGCTGTGCCTGTTGGTGCCCATACAGATGGCCAGCCAGACTTGGGACGACCACGACCGCAGTAACCGCTACACCTGCCGCGACTTCGGAGCCAACTACCTGCGTTCGCTCACGGGCAAGAACCCAATCATCTTCACCAATGGCGACAACGACACCTTCCCGCTCTGGTACAACCAGGAAGTGGAGGGCGTGGGCACCGACGCCAGGGTGTGCAACCTGAGCTACCTCAACACCGACTGGTACATCGACCAGATGAAGCGTCCCGCCTACGGCTCGCCGGCCCTGCCCATCAGTTGGCCGCGCATCGACTATGTGGAGGGCACCAACGACCAGCTGCGCGTGAATCCCGACATGAAGCAACAGTTGAGGGAACTCTACAAGAGCGACCCCGAGGACGCCAAGAAGATTTTCGGCGACGACCCCTTCGAGCTGAAGAACGTGATGAAATACTGGGTGCGCAACGACTTCACGCCAGAGCAGCGCCAGCTGATACACGACGTGCTGGGCTATGACAACAACGACATCAGCAGCAACCTGCACTGTGTGCCTTCCGACACGCTCTACATGACGATAGACAAGGACGCCGTAAGGAAGAGCGGCATGCTGATGGCCCTCGACAGCATTCCCGACAAGATGCTGATTTCGCTCAGCGGCCACAACTATTTGGGCAAGAGCGACCTGATGATGCTGGAGATTATCTCCAACAGCAACTGGACGCGTCCCGTGTATGTGGCCACGACAGTGGGAGAGGACAACTTCATGAACCTTGGCGACAACTTTGTGCAGCAGGGTCTGGCCAACCGTATCACGCCCTTCACCACGCGCCTCGACGGAGCCCAGCGCTTCGACGCCGAGAAAACCTACGACGCTGTGATGAAACGGTTCAAGTATGGCAACTTGAGCCATCCCGGCCTCTACATCGACGAGACCACGATGGGCATGTGCTGGACCCACCGCCGCCTCCTGGCCCGTTTGGCCATGCAGTTGGCTGCGGATGGCGAGAAGCAGAAGGCCGTCAACGTGCTCAACAAGGCAGAAAAGGAGATACCCGAATACAATGTGCCACTCAACTTCATGAGTGGCGGAGCCGACATGGCCCGTGCCTGGGCCTTGGCCGGCAACATGAAGAAGGCACAGGCCTACGCCGACAAGACATGGCGCGTCGTGAGCCAGTATGTCAACTTCTATCTGTCGTTGCAGGGCAGTGCCTTCATAAACGAGCAGCAGTCGTGCTTGCAGAACTTCTACTACATGCAGGACATCTGCAACGCATACCGCATGATCAGTCCGAAGCTCTACGATGCGAAGATGCGCGAGTTTATGAGCCTCACCCAACGCTACCAGGCCAAGGGAGGCCAACTGCCAAGTCCGCAACAGTAACAGCTGAATGATCATTGAGCAACCGGCCAAATGGCTGAGGTGGATTTATCCAAAGGCGTTGTGGAGGATGGACCAGCATGAACATGCCGTCTACCTCACTTTCGACGACGGCCCCATACCCGAGTCGACGCCTTTCATCCTCAAGACGCTGAGGGATTTCGGCGTGAAGGCCACCTTCTTCATGGTGGGAGAGAACGTGCTGCGCTACCACGACCTGTACAACCAAATCCGCGAGGAGGGCCACCAGGTGGGCAACCACACGTTCAATCACATCGGAGCGTTCAAGCACTGGTCGCTGACCTACGTGATGAACGCCGAGAAGGCCAACGAGCTTATCCACGCCCACCTCTTTCGTCCGCCCCATGGCTGGATGCGCTACAGCACCTACTGGTGGCTCACGATGAAATACCGCGTCGTGATGTGGGACTTGGTGACGCGCGACTACTCCAAGTGGCTCACCGCCGAGGACGTGCTCAACAACGTGAAACGCTACGCGCGCAACGGCAGCATCATCACCTTCCACGACTCGCTGAAGAGCATCGACAAGTTGCATTACGCCCTGCCCAAGGCTCTGCAGTGGCTTAAAGACCAAGGATATGAGTTCAAGACCTTTGAATGACTGCAAGGCTGTCTCCACAGACGACCTTACGCTAAAGATAAAAGCCGAGGCGCGTCGCCTCGGCTTTTTCGCATGTGGCGTGGCCCGCGCCCAGAGGGTGTCGCCCGAGGCCGAGACGGAGCTGCGCCGGTGGCTGGAAGAGGGTAGGGAGGCCGACATGGAATATATGGCCAACTACACCGACAAAAGGCTCGACCCGCGGCTGCTCATGCCGGGAGCCAAGAGCATAGTGTGCGTGGCCCTCAATTACACCCCGCAGCAAACGCCGGCCCAGGGCCAGTATCAGTTCGCCGCCTATGCCTTGGGCAAGGACTACCACGACATCATGAAGGAACGGCTGCGCGCATTGGCCACAGCCTTCGGCTTCGAGGATGCCCTCCACTCCCAGCGTGGCGAGGGGCTGTATAGGGCCTTTGCCGACACGGGTCCCCTGTTGGAGCGCTATTGGGCGCAACAGGCAGGGCTGGGATGGACAGGACGCAACCACCAGCTCATCATCCCCCACGCGGGGAGCATGTTCTTCTTGGGCGAGTTGCTGCTCGACGTGGAACTCCGCTACGACCAGCCCATGCGCAGCCGCTGCGGACGCTGCCACCGCTGCGTGGACAGCTGCCCCACCCAGGCCATCCTGCCCTCTGCCCATTCGGGCGGGGAAGCCCCCGACACCGTGTTCGACGCGCGCCGTTGCCTCTCCTATCAGCTCATAGAGAACCGCCGTGAGCTTTCGCCAGAGGCCAAGCGGAACATGGGCGACTGCATCTATGGCTGCGACCGCTGCCAGCAGGCTTGTCCGTGGAACCACTTTGCCACGCCCACTTGCGACCCTCTGCTACAGCCCTCGCCCGAACTTCTGAAGATGACGAAAGACGACTGGCGGCATTTGACCGTTGAGCAATATCGCAGGCTCTTCAAGGGCTCTGCAGTGAAGCGTGTCAAATATGAGGGACTGATGCGCAACATCCAAGCGGCGGAGGCAGAGGATTGCCGTTCAAAAAAATATGGAAAATGGCGTGGATTCTTAGAAAATAGTTGTAACTTTGCATTCAGTAGACTCGGCCAAGTAAAATCGGCCGACGCAAGAGCGTATTCTAACAACAAAAAACTCAATATTATGAAACCAACATTATTGCTCCTTGCTGCCGGAATGGGCAGCCGCTATGGAGGTTTGAAGCAGTTGGACGGTTTAGGCCCCAACGGAGAGACGATTATGGACTACTCTATCTACGACGCCATCCAGGCAGGATTCGGCAAGATAGTCTTCGTCATCCGCAAGACCTTTGAGCAGGACTTCTGCGACAAGGTGCTCTCCAAATACGAAGGGCATATCCCAGCCGAGCTCTGCTTCCAGTCGCTCGACGCACTGCCCGAGGGCTTCAAGGTGCCGGAGGGCCGTGAGAAGCCCTGGGGAACCAACCACGCCGTGATGATGGCCAAGGAACTGATTCATGAGCCGTTCTGCGTGGTCAACTGCGACGACTTCTACAATCGCGACGCCTTCATGGTGATGGGCAAGTTCCTCTCCAATCTCCCCGAGGGCAGCAAGAACCGCTATGCCATGGTGGGCTTCCGCGTGGGCAACACCCTCTCGGAAAATGGCACCGTGGCGCGTGGCGTCTGCTCCAAGAATGCCGAAGGCCATCTCACCACTGTGGTGGAGCGCACGGAAATCATGCGTGTAAATGGCGAGGTTTGCTACAAGGATGAGGCCGGCAACTGGCAGCCCGTGGGAGGTGACAACACCCCCGTGTCGATGAACATGTGGGGCTTCACCCCCGACTATTTCGACTATAGTGACGCGGAGTTCAAGGTGTTCCTCTCCGACCCGAAGAACATGTCCAATCCTAAGGCTGAGTTCTTCATTCCGTTGATGGTGAACAAGCTCATCAACGACGGCACGGCCACTGTTCAGGTGCTCGACACCACGAGCAAGTGGTTTGGCGTGACCTATCAGGCCGACCGCGCGTCAGTGGTGGCCAAGATCCAGAGTCTGGTGGATGCCGGCGTTTATCCGAAGAAGCTCTTCTAAGGAAGGTCCACGACATATTTATAATAAGGAGTGCGTCAGCCCGTGAGTGGCCGACGCGCTCCTTGTTCGTTCCCGCCGAGGAGTGAGGCGTGCGCCGTATGGCTTGGAGCAATCTGCACGATTGGAAAGAGGCCCTGTCCGCTCCGACATCATCAGCAACTGAGAGTCCTCAAATATGATGATGCAGCCTTATGGGGAGCCCAAATGGTTGCCCGTGGGAATCAACCACCACAAAAAACCGTCGGTTTTCTTTTTCAATTTAATTTATTGTGTTATCTTTGTAGCGCAAATCTGAATAGATGAGGAATCCTCAACAGAATCATCCGTCAGGCTCAAGGCTGCGGGGGGAGACTGGCCGCCAAGCGTGCGTAGAGCCCCGTGAGGGACTGTGTGCTCGGGGCGCACTGTTCGTATCTGCATCGTTGACAGTAATAAACGAAAGTCTAACCATCAACAATAATATACAATCCCCCAGGCAACCGGGTCTGGGAGAGTTTGATAAATTCAATAGAGTTACCCACAACAATGGAAAATGAATTTGAACTCATAGCCAAGACTTTTATGGGACTTGAGCCCGTCTTGGCGCAAGAGCTCACAGAATTAGGTGCAAACAACGTTCAGATTGGACGGCGTGTCGTCACTTTCACAGGCGACAAGGAACTCATGTATCGGGCCAACTTCCAGTTGCATACCGCGATACGAATCCTCAAACCCATCCAGCACTTCAAGGCACGCTCGGCCGACGATGTATATGAGGCCACGAAAACCGTGGACTGGAGCAAATATATCCTTCCTGGAAAAACGTTCTCTGTAGACAGTGTGGTCTATTCAGAGGAGTTCCGCAATTCCCGTTTTGTCACTTACAAGGTGAAGGACGCTATCGTGGACCAGTTCCGCGAGAAGACTGGCACGCGCCCCAACATTTCCGTCAGCAATCCCGACATCCGTCTGCACATCCATATTGCCGATGACGATGCCTCGCTCTGTCTCGATTCCAGCGGGGAGAGCCTCCATCGCCGTGGCTACAGACAAGAAAGTGTGGAGGCTCCCCTCAATGAGGTGCTTGCCGCCGGCATGATTCTCCTCACCGGTTGGCGCGGCGAAACAGACTTCATCGACCCGATGTGTGGTTCCGGAACCCTGCTCATCGAGGCCGACCTAATAGCACGCAACATCTCTCCGGGTGTGTTCCGCAAGGAGTTTGCCTTTGAGAAGTGGCCCGATTACGATCAGGAACTCTTCGACACCATCTATAACGACGATTCCCGCGAGCGGGAGTTCACCCATCATATCTACGGCTACGATGTAGACATGAAGGCTGTCAATACGGCATTGCTCAATGTACGTGCGGCAGGGCTGTCGAAGGACATCACCGTTAAGCAGCAGGACTTCAAGGATTTCACCAAGCCCGCCGAGCCCGCCATCATGGTGACCAATCCTCCCTACGGTGAGCGCATCTCCACCCCCAACCTTCAGG
>SFCY01000134.1 GCA_004558865.1 Bacteroidales bacterium | reverse complement strand
TTGACAAGCATGTCGAGGATTTTACTCGTCCCCGATATTGAATAAAGGATATGAAACATAGTTTTGAGTATTTTTTGAACGCCATCCATTATTGTCTCTGGCTCGGTGATATGAAATTTGGTGACTTTGTCGAAGCCATAGTCAACAAGTTGCTCTCCCCCATACCCAAGTATCTTTTTACAAAGGAATACAAGAAAAAGTATGAAGAACGTTTGATAAGAGAGCAAAAGAGCATTGACAGTTTTTTTTATGACAAAGAGACAGGATACCATATAGGGTGGGCCAATCACTGGTTCGGTTATTTCTATTCGGGGTATCCGTGTTTTCTGTCATTCGTTTTAGTCGGCATTGCAGACAAAAAGTTTGGCGATTTAAGCACATTCGTCTTTTTTTTGTTGTTTAGCATTCCAATAGGGCTGAGTTATATCCCTGCCTATCGTGCAGTTTTCACTAAGGATCGTTATTTGACATATTTTAGAGACTTTGCAACAAAGGGTACACTCTGGCACAGAAAATGGAAATGGATTACAATTGCATTTTGTGTAGGCTCAATCGTTATGACTCTTATGGGCATAATTGGTATGTACATCGCTAACCACTATTCTTGACAATGAGATTAACAATTAAGGCTGGTTCTAAAAATTAGGTTTAGAAGCCAAGCCGATACGGATACATGTCGTTTCGGTCGTCTTCTGCATCTATCGTTCTCAAAACGTCAAGTCTCATCGGTCGTGTAGCCCGCTACACTCCCTCTTCAACTTACGTTTTGAATCCCGATATCTTGCAGAACCTTTTCAATAAGCCAAATGAGCAGAGCCAAGCTCGCTTGGACTCTGCCATGGCGAGAAAAGGTGGGCACAGGCCCAACCTTTTCGATAAGCCAAATGAGCAGAGCCAAGCTTGCTTGGACTCTGCCATGGCGAGAAAAGGTGGGCGCTGGGCCAATACGACTCGACCTAATTTATAGAACCAGCCTATAGAACCAACCTTTAGAACCAACCATCATATATTTTTTACCTAACCGTGTGCTTTTTCATCGGAAAATTGTAATTTTGCACCAACAACAAACTTAAAAAGGATCATCAACATGAAGAAAATCAGAGCCGCCGTAGTTGGCTACGGCAACATCGGCCACTACACCATCCAGGCGTTGGAGGCCGCTCCCGACTTTGAGGTCGCCGGCATCGTGCGCCGCCAGGGCGACAAGGACAAGCCCTTGGAGCTTACACCCTACGAGGTAGTAGACGACATAGAGAAACTGAAGAATGTGGACGTGGCTGTGCTCGCCCTGCCCACACGCCTCTGCCCCGAAAACGCAGAGCGCATCGTGAGGCTCGGCATCAACACCGTCGACAGCTTCGACATCCACACCTCCATACTCGACTACCGACAGAAGCAGATGGAAGTGTGCAAGCAGGCAGGCCGCGTGAGCGTCATCTCAGCCGGCTGGGACCCAGGATCGGACAGCATCGTGCGCGTGCTGATGCAGAGCCTGGCCCCGAAGGGACTCTCCTACACCAACTTCGGCCCGGGCATGTCGATGGGCCACAGCGTGTGCGTGCGCAGCAAAGAGGGCGTGAGAAACGCACTGAGCGTGACCATTCCCTTGGGCGAGGGCATACACCGCCGCATGGTGTACGTGGAGCTGGAGGACGGAGCCACCTTGGAGCAGGTGACGGCCGAGATCAAGGCCGACCCCTACTTTGCCCACGACGAGACCCACGTGTTTGCCGTGAAGTCGGTGGACGAGGTGCGCGACATGGGACACGGCGTGAACCTCGTGCGCAAGGGCGTGAGCGGCAAGACCCCCAACCAGCGCATGGAGTTCAACATGAGCATCAACAACCCCGCCCTGACAGGCCAGATGCTGGTCAACGTGGCCCGCGCCTCGATGCGCCTGCAGCCCGGATGCTACACCATGCCCGAGATTCCCGTCATCGACATGCTGCCGGGATCGAGGGAGGAGATTGTCGCCACGTTGGTGTAGACCACCCCAACCCAGCTTCATGACACACCAAGCGTCGCCATTGCACAATGGCGACGCCACTTCACACGCACAACCCACAAGCCGTCGCTCCCCCACCCCGCCAAGGGAGGGCTGGGCGCGGCCCCAAACCCAAGTGACCCACCATGCGCTATTGGACGTTGATATTCTTCTTGTTGCCGTTGGCGGGCATAGCCTACGCCACGTGCCGCATCTGGCGCCTCATGCCCTTCGGGATGTGGTGCAAGGTGGGCGTGATGATAGTGCTGACGCTCTGCCTGGCGTGCTTCTTCATCCAATTCTCCAGCCTCGACCGCCTGCCCCTGCCGGTGGCGCGCGCCATCTACGAGACCGGCAACTCCTCGCTCTTCATCCTGCTCTATGTGGTGATGGCACTGTTGGTGATGGATGCGCTCAGGATAGCCCACGTGGCGCCGAAGACCTTGATGGTGAGCAACTGGGCGACCACACTCGCCCTGGCGGGCGGAATGGCCCTGCTCTTCACCGGCGCCTACTTCCACTATCTGCACAAGGCGCGGCAGCCCCTGCAGATAGAGACCGCCAAAGAACTGGAGCGGCCACTGAAAATCGTCATGCTGGCCGACCTGCACTTGGGCTACCACAACGGCAAGGAAGAACTGCAACGCTGGGTGGGACTCATCAACGCCGAGCATCCCGACCTGGTGCTGATTGGCGGCGACATCATCGACCGAAGCGCCGGGCCGCTCTTCGCCCAACACATGCAGGATGAGTTCCGCCGCATCAGCGCACCCGTCTACGCCTGCTTCGGCAACCACGAATACTACAGTGGCCACGACGCCGCCATCGACTTCTACAAGGCCGCGGGCATCAACGTGCTCAACGACACGGCGGTGACCGCCTGCGGCATCAACATCGTGGGGCGCGACGACTTCGCCTCACGCCACCGCCGCCGGCTCGCCGACCTGACGGCCCACTTGGACAAGCGACGCTTCACCATCGTCATCGACCACGAACCCCACCACTTGGAAGAAGCCGAGCGGGCGGGAGCCGACTTCCAGTTCAGCGGCCACACCCACTACGGACAGGTGTGGCCCATATCCTGGATTGAGAACGCCATCTACGAGGACGCCTACGGGCCGCTGCAGAAAGGACAGACCCAATACTACGTCACCAGCGGCATGGGCATCTGGGGAGCCAAATTCCGCATCGGCACGCGGAGCGAGTATGTCGTGCTGGACCTAATTCCCAAGAAAGAATCATGAAACCAGACTTTGCATGGATGAGGGCGTCGTTCGAGACGCTCAACCAACGCTATTTCAAGTCGCAGCTGCCCACGCCCGCATTCCGACTGACCCGCGCCCGCACCTATTTGGGCAACATGCGGTGGAAGGAGGACAGGCTCAGGCACAGGCGCTACGACTTCGTGCTGACGATGTCCACGCTCTACGACTACGGGGAGAAAGAGATGATGAGCGTGATGCTGCACGAAATGATACATTATTACATCGCCTACAACTGGATCAAGGACACGTCGCCCCACGGGCAGGTGTTCCGCGGCATCATGGACAAACTCAACGCCTGCGGCTGGGACATACGCATATCCCACCACAGCAAAGGCGACACTCCCCGGCAGCATGCGCCCGGCAACAGGCTCATCGGCGTCATCTCCATGGAAAAGGAGACTTACTTCGCCGTCATCAACCCGGGCTACGTGGGAAGAATCATAGCCGGATTGCTGGGCCTGCCCGGCTTCAAGGAAATCAGCTGGTACATCAGCGACGACGACTACTTCAAGAAATTCCAGCTGACCCGCTCCTTGCGCGGAATCAAGATTGGCAGCGAGCGGCTGGAGGAACTGAAAAAGATGATGAAACCCATAGTGCCGAAAGAGGGCATGATAATATAATGAGAAAGAAACCCAACAACACCGTGGGCCTGGGCATCTG
This sequence comes from Bacteroidales bacterium, assembly GCA_004558865.1. Classification (GTDB taxonomy): domain Bacteria; phylum Bacteroidota; class Bacteroidia; order Bacteroidales; family Bacteroidaceae; genus Prevotella. Next base: position 2,072 of record SFCY01000134.1, on the reverse strand, counting down.
CGTGGCCGTCTTGGCCGTGCTGTGCGTCGCGAGCATCGCGCAACCCATGCAGTTCCAGTGCCAAAAGGAGCAGCGTGAGCGCGAGGTGAGGCTGCGCATGGAGCAAATATGGAGAGCCGAGGAAGCCTTCAGAAAGCAGAACGAGGTCTACACGGGCAACCTCAAGCAACTGGTGGAGGCCGGCCTGTTGGCCGACTCGCTGCAATACATTCCCTACTCCGACGGCAAGCGGTTCCAGGTGACAGCCGACGTAGACTTGACCAAGAGCGGGCGGCAAGTTCCCTCGCTGACCATCGCCGCCAGCTATGGCGACTATCTGTCGGGCATGAACGAGAACAGCGTGGCCAACCTGGTGGAGGATGCCAACAAGCGCGGCGACTTCCCCGGCATGACCATGGGCAACGGCCTATAACGCCACCAACCCCATAAAGCAACCCAAAAGAATCAACAAGATATGAAAGTCATCAACCCCACATTCGAGATATGGCCCCAGCAAGAGGGCGAGGACGGCATCTACCTGCAAGTGGAACGCGCAGGGAGAGTATGCTACAAGAGCGAGAAGAACCAGACGGCCGAGTCGGCCCGACCCTTCTGCCAACGCATGATAGAGCACCAGCACTACGCCATGTTGGAACACGGCACGGTGTATCTGGAGATTCCTGCCAACGAGCCTGCGGCCGCCTGGTACCAGGCCAACAAGTTCAGCCACTGCCACAGCAACGGAGGCAGGGCCTACATGACGACCAACCTCCGCGTGCTGGCCGAGAACCAACGATTGGACGACCTGGGCCGCTGGCGCGTGGAACCCACTCCGCACCATGAGCGCCGCGTGACGGTGCACTTCACCACCCAGATAGCCATCACACGCGAGTTCAACCGCCACCGTGTGGACTCCATCGCCGAACAGTCCACACGCTACTGCAACTACTCCAAACAGAAGTTTGGCAACGAGATAGCCGTCAACCTGCCCGCTTGGGTCAAGGCGGAGGGCTTCGAGACGGAGTCGTTGGGCGGCGTCGACCTGGAGGTGCTGTTCAAGCGAGTGGCCAGCGGCAAGGCCTCGGCCCTCGACAACTGGCTCTTCGCCAACTTGGCGGCTGAGCGCGCCTACCTCAACCTCATCGCATTGGGACGGAAACCGCAAGAGGCTCGCGTGGTGCTGCCCCTCGACACCAACACCGAACTCATCCACACGGCCTTCACAAGCGACTGGCAGCACTTCTTCGACCTGCGCGCCTTGGACAAGACGGGCCCTGCACATCCCGACGCCAAGATCCTCGCCCTCCCGCTCTACAACAAGATGAGGGAAATGCTGCAGCAAGGCGAGGACCAATCCCATGAATGAAAGCTGGCTCCAACAGAACTGCTCAGGAACATCAAGTTCCATTGGCCACCAGCCCCCAAGAAGAGGGCGCACACATCCAACCACAGGGGCCGCAAAGACAACACCCTACCTACACGGCCCCTGCGGCTGGATGTATGCGGATTGCCATTCTCTCATCAATAAATCATTTGTGAAAAATTCGTGGCCAATTCACGATAATTCAAAATGACCCAAGTTTTTTTGCCTATTCAAAAATAAAAGGTTACTTTTGTAGCAGACTATTTAGAAAGGAGAATAAAATGGCGGCTACATCTTTAAACATACAGGTAGACATACCAAAAGGCAATAGCCTAAACTTGGAAGACTTGAGACATCAAGTTTCCCTGTATGCCCAATCCATCATCAACCAAGCCAAGTCAGCCAAGAGGGACAATAGCACTTCATCCCTTTTGTCGTTGAGGGGTGTACTCAAGACAGACAAAGCGGACGAAGAATTGCTTGATGAATATTTCAAAGAGAAGTACGGGCTATGAATATCTTCTTTGACACCAACATCGTGCTGGAATTCTTGGCAGACAGACCAAACGCAAAACAGGTAGAGGTTGCAATAAAGGTCGGTTCTAAAAATTAGGTCGACTCGTATTCTGCACAAAACGTAAGTTGAAGAGGGAGTGTAGCGGGCTACACGACCGATGAGACTTGACGTTTTGAGACCGATAGATGCAGAAGACGACCGAAACGACAACTG
>SFCY01000133.1 GCA_004558865.1 Bacteroidales bacterium | reverse complement strand
GGCCAGGAGAAGATTTACTTCGCCCCCGGCGAGAGCAAGGACCGCCTGGCCAAGCTCCCCCAGGTGGAGACCCTCAGCGGCAAGGGCTACGACGTGCTGCTCTTTACCGAGGATGTGGATGAGTTCATCCCCCAGACCCTTATGAAGTACGCGGACAAGGACTTCTGCAACGTCACCACCGATGACCTGGGACTGGAGACCGAGGAGGAGAAAAAGGCAATGGCCGAGAAGCATCGCTTCAAGAGGCACCGTGAGGACTTCAAGCAGCGGTTCGAGCAGCAGGACGAAAACGAGGAGGGCGACATCAGGACCTTCCAGTTCCATTCTCTGCGCAAGAACGACCGCTTTGACGACCGCCGCGACCGTCGTCCCGGAGAGGGCCGTCGCGGACGCGAATTCGACGGCGACCGACGTGACGACCGCCGATTCGGCGAGGGGCGTAAGGGGCGTGGCTTTGACAGCGACCGCCGCGACCGTCGTCCCGACGAGGGTCGCCGCGGACGCGGCTTCGACGACGACCGACGCACGCGCCGACCCGCCAAGACGGGATGGAAAGACGGTGGAAACAAGAAATTTACCAAAAACAACCGATATGACCAAGGCGATTAATCGTTTGGCTTCCGCCATCGGCAAGGGCAGCGCAATGGCGTTGCTCGTGGTGGCGGGGCTTCTTTTACCTCAGATGACTGACGCACAGAAGAAATTCACCCTCGAAGACCTGAACTTCGGAGGAACCAACTACCGCAACATGATTGCCAAGAACCGCTATCTGACATGGTGGGGCAATCAGCTTGTGCGTCAGGACTTGGACCAATGTTACCTAATCAACAAACAAACCTGCAAGGAGACACCTCTCTTCACCTTGGACGAGGTCAACAAATGGATTGGCGGTGACAAGCCCATCCACTCCCTCTACTATGCCTCTTTTCCCGATGCCGGACAGCCTTTGGTTTTGGTTCAGTCGGCCAAGAAGCGCTATCTCGTCAACTTCAAGAAACACACCGTTGTCTGGACACAGGATGCCGACAACCAGGCCCACGACGATTTCTGCTATGCATCACGTCTGACGGCCTACACCCCTGCCGACGGCTACGACCTCTATGTGGCCGACCAAGAAGGGAAACAACCGGTGAGGCTCTCACAGGACGGCTCGCGCGAGATACTCTATGGCACCAGCGTGCACCGCGACGAGTTTGGCTATTCCAAGGGAACATTCTGGAGTCCCGATGGCAAGAAGCTCGCTTTCACGCGGATGGACCAGAGCATGGTGACCGACTATCCTTTGGTGCATGTCCCGGAGGTGGACTGGCAGCCCGCCGAAGGGCAGAGCCAAATGGCCACCGCCGCGCCTGAGAAATACCCCATGGCGGGAGAGAAGATGCACAAGGTGACGATAGGCGTGTATGATTCGGAGAGCGGGAAGACCGTCTTCCTCAAGGCCGGAGACCCCACCGATCGCTATTTCACCAACCCCGCGTGGAGTCCCGACTCGAAGACGGTGTATCTGTTTGAGCTCAACCGCGACCAGAACGATTGTCGGCTCGTGGCCTACGATGCCACAACGGGCGAGAAGAAAGGAGAGCTTTACCGGGAGACGGATGAGAAGTATGTGGAGCCGCAGCACCCCATTGAGTTCCTGCCGTGGAACAGCGACGAGTTCATCTTCCAGAGCCAGCGCGACGGCTACAACCATCTGTACGTGTACAGTCTGAAGAACAACACCTTCCGCCAGCTGACCAAAGGCCAGTGGGTGGTGATGGAGGTGGTGGGCTTCAACGCCAAACGCCACAGTGTGGTCATCGCCTCCAATGAGTGCAGTCCCATTCAGCGCAACTTCTACGAGGTAAGCCTTGACAATGGCCGACGCACGCTGCTCGACAATGGCAAGGGATGGCACCGCGGTGGGCTGAGCAGCGATGGAGGCTGTCTGTATGACAACTACACGGAACCCGACGTGCCGCGCAACATCGACATCATAGATGTGGCCAAGGCTCAGCGCCACCGCTACCTCACGGCGGAGAATCCATGGAAAGGCTATGGCATACCCACTTACGAGAGCGGCACCCTGAAGGCTGCCGACGGCAAGACCGACCTCTACTGGCGCATGGTGAAGCCCGTCAACTTCGACCCCGCTAAGAAATATCCCACTATTATATATGTATATGGTGGCCCACATGCCCACAACGTAGACGCCTCGTGGCATTACGGTTCGCGCTCCTGGGAAACCTACATGGCCCAGGAAGGGTATCTGCTCTTCATCCTCGACAACCGGGGCAGCGAGAACCGGGGCAAGGCTTTCGAGCAGGCAACGTTCCGCCATCTGGGACAGGAGGAGGTGAAGGACCAGATGGAGGGCGTGAAGTTCCTGCAGAGCCTCAGTTATGTCGATACGACGCGCATCGGCGTGCATGGCTGGAGTTTCGGCGGATTCATGACCATCAATCTGATGACCAGCCATCCCGAGGTGTTCAAGGTGGGTGTGGCCGGTGGGCCTGTCATCGACTGGAAATGGTACGAGGTGATGTATGGTGAGCGTTACATGGACACGCCGCAAACCAACCCCGATGGCTATGCCCAATGCTCGCTGCTGCCCAAGGCCAAGAATCTGAAAGGCCGTCTGCAGGTCATTATCGGCACCAACGATCCGGTGGTGCTGCCCCAGCATGCGGAGACGTTCCTCAAGGCCTGCATCGCAGCCGGCACGCAACCCGACTTCTTTGTGTATCCTGGTGAGCCCCACAATATGCGTGGCCACCAGAGCACGCATCTGCACGAGCGCATCTCGCGCTACTTCTTTGATTATCTGAAATAGAATGTTGAATCGCAATATGAGAATCTTATTGTTGGGCTCGGGCGGACGCGAGCATGCGCTTGCCTGGAAGATCGCACAAAGCCCACTGTGCGAAAAACTGTTTATAGCTCCCGGCAATGCGGGAACCGCCAATTGTGGAGAGAATGTGTCCATCGCAGTCGGCGAGACTGACAAGCTGAAGGATTTTGCGGTGGGCAACAAGATAGACATGCTCGTCGTGGGGCCTGAGGATCCGCTCGTGAACGGTGTCAGCGATGCCTTTCATGCCGACCCTCGCACCGCCGGCATCAAGGTGATTGGACCCTCGGCGTCGGGCGCCCGACTGGAGGGAAGCAAGGACTTCGCCAAAGGTTTCATGAAGCGCCACGGCATTCCCACCGCAGCCTACGAGACTTTCGACGGGACAACCTTGGAGGAGGGCTTGAGATTCCTTGAGAGTCTGCAACCTCCTTACGTGCTCAAGGCCGACGGCCTGGCAGCTGGAAAAGGCGTGCTCATTGTGCCTACGCTCGACGAGGCCAAGAAAGAGCTGAAGGAAATGCTGGGCGGAATGTTTGGCAACGCCTCCGCCAAGGTGGTGATAGAGCAATTCCTCAGCGGAATAGAGTGTTCTGTCTTCGTGCTCACCGACGGTAGGCATTATGCCATCTTGCCCGAGGCCAAGGACTACAAGCGGATAGGCGAGCACGACACTGGTCTCAACACGGGAGGTATGGGAAGTGTGTCTCCCGTACCCTTTGCCGACAAAGAATGGATGCGCAAGGTGGAGGACCGCATCATCCGTCCCACGGTGGATGGCCTGGCAGCAGATGGCATCGACTACAAGGGATTCATCTTCTTCGGACTTATCAATGTGGGGGGCGACCCCATGGTGATAGAATACAATTGTCGTATGGGCGACCCCGAGACGGAAACCGTGATGCTCCGCTTGAAGAGCGACATAGTGGATTTGTTTGAGGGTGTGGCCAATGGCGACCTTGACAAACGCCAAGTGGAGTTTGACGACCGCAGTGCCGTTTGCGTGATGCTCGTCAGTGGCGGTTATCCTCAGAAGTATGTCAAGGGCTATCCCATCACAGGCCTCGACAAGGTGGAGGGCTCCATCGTCTTCCACAGCGGCACAGCCCTGAAAGACGGCCAGACGGTGACCAACGGTGGCCGTGTGATTGCCGTGAGCAGCTATGGACGCAACAAGGAGGAGGCCCTGCAGAAGAGTTTTGAGGAGGCGAGCAAGATAGAGTTCAAGGACAAATACTTCCGCCGCGACATCGGGCAGGACCTTGCCTGATTCCTAATGCGCAATGCATAATTCATAATTTTCGAAGTTGATGCTCACATTCTTCCCCTTTGTGATCCCGACCTTGCTTGTCTTGGTTTCGTTCTCTTGGTGGTGGGTTGCGGGCGTGGGCAAATTGGGATTGGGAGGCCTGGTGCCTGCCATGACGATTGGTGGCCGCTTTTAGAATTATGTCTTATGCATTGTGTGTTTGTCTGCCCTCTGCCGCCACAGGCTGAATTGTAGGATGAAAGGCTAAGAGGGTCGCATAACTGATAAAGAATAAACATGAAAAGACTTCAGAACAGAATAGCAGAATCCCGGTTCGCGTTGCCTGTTGCGGCAGTTTACGCTCTGTTGGTGTGTCTGGCCAACCATCTTGTCGGCCAGTCGCTGTGGGCGCAGCTCTTCCTGTTGGCACTCTCAACGCTGCTCATGGTGCAGCTCAACAACATCAACGCCTTGATACGCATCTACAGCCGTATGGTGTCGTGCTCGTTCTTGGTGCTTACAGCCATGGTCACTTTCTTGTTTCCGCAGACCGAGGGAGCCCTGGTGGCCTTGTTCTTCATCGGCTTCCTGCTGATCATCTGCTATGCCTATCAGAAACCTTCGGCGGCAGGTACTGTGTTCTACGCTTTTTGCTGTTTGGGATTGGCGAGCATGTTCTTCGTCCATATCTTGCTGTTGGTGCCCATCTTTTGGATTGTGCTGGTTTTCTTCATCATGGCTTTCTCTGCCCGAACCTTCATTGCCAGCATCTTGGGGCTTCTCACGCCTTATTGGCTCTCGCTCCTGTGGTATGGCTTCTATGGCGAGATGGACTGGTATGGCTCCCATTTCCTCAAACTTGCCAGCTTCTCTGTTCCCTTTGATTTCTCGGTGTGGAATATCCACCAGCTTGTGCCTTTCCTCTTCATCGTCTTCTTGGCTTTGGTGTCGGTTGTGCATTTCTTCCAGACCAGCTACAATGACAAGATCCGCACGAGGATGATATTTGAGATGTTGGTGGTCCTCGATGCCTCCATGGTGCTGTTTCTGGTGCTTCAGCCTGGTCTCTACGATCCCCTCATCCGTCTTGTCATCATCATCACAGCCCCATTGATAGGCCGCAGTCTGGCGCTTTCCAATTCCCGCTTCAGCAATGTAGCCTTCATTGTGGTGTGTGTCGTCACACTCGGCATAACCTTTTGGAACTTATGGATTTGACGTCTCTTCTTGCCAGCTATGGCTATTGGGGCATGTTGTTGGCCGCCTTGTTGGCAGGCAGCGTGTTTCCCTTCAGCAGTGAGGCCGTGATGTTGGCTTTGTTGGCTGCCGGTCTTGACCCCTGGGAACTGATGGCTTATGGCACGGTGGGCAATGTGATTGGCTCCATGTTCAATTATTGGCTTGGCCGATTGGGCAAGATAGAATGGATAGAGCGTTATTTCCATGTGAAGAAGGCCGATGTAGACAAAGCCCTGCGTTTCATGCAGGGGCGGGGCGCATGGATGGGATTCTTTGCGTTTTTGCCGATATTGGGCTCTGCCATTGCCGTGGCCCTCGGCTTGATGAGGGCGAATATCTTCGTCACGGTCTTCTCCATGTTTCTTGGCAAGGTGGTTCGTTATTTCGTGTTGTTGGGTGGAGTGGAGCTGATTTTCGGTTGAGTGTTGCTGGCCGCGTTGTCACTTCTTCTTTTGCCGCCTTAGCCTGCACCCGGATGGTTTCTTGTCTTTTCCGCAAGGATATTCTCCTGCCATAGCCAATGGTGGTGGCCGTCTCTAAAGGCTGGTTCTATAAATTAGACTGATAGAATAATCGATAAAGTACAGTTGTTCGTTTCGGTCGTCTTCTGCATCTATCGGTCTCAAAACGTCAAGTCTCATCGGTCGTGTAGCCCGCTACACTCCCTCTTCAACTTACGTTTTGAATCCC
>SFCY01000132.1 GCA_004558865.1 Bacteroidales bacterium | reverse complement strand
CTTATTCTTAACGCGCTCCAGGATGGGCTTGAACCAACGACCCCCTGATTAACAGTCAGGTGCTCTAACCAACTGAGCTACTGAAGCATTGTCTGCAACCTTGTTCCGAATTGCGAGTGCAAAGGTACAATGGTTTTTCCAAACCACCAAACTTTTTGGGAGTTTTTTTCCTTTTTCCTGCGATTATTTTAAAATTTCCAGATGAAATTGTTTTTTTCACCTAATTATATATTACTTTTGCAGCTGTAATCAATAAGCATCCAAGAAGAATGAAAAAACTCATCATCCCCCTGCTGCTACTGCTCGCACTGCCTCTGACGGCACAGACAGAGAAACAGCACAACTTCAAAATAGCGAAGAACCTTGAGCTCTTCAACGATGTCTACCGCTATCTCGACGCCATGTATGTGGACACGCTCGACGCCGACACCATCATCCCAATGGGCATCAACGCCATGCTCTCCACCATGGACCCCTACACGGAGTTCTTCCCTGAGGAGAACAAGAAGGACTTCCAGCAGATGATTGCGGGCAAGTATGCGGGCATCGGGGCCATCATCCACCACAACTACAAGCTCGACTGCACGGTCATCTGGGAACCCTACGCGGGAATGCCCGCCGCCGAGGTGGGGCTGAGGCGAGGCGACATCATTCTCTCCATCGACGACGAGAGCATGAAGGGCAAGACCGACGACTATGTGAGCAGCCACCTGAGGGGGGAGCCGGGCACTTCATTCATGTTGAAAGTGAAGCGGCCCTCCACAGGCAAGACGATGAAGTTCAAGATCACACGGCGGGCCATACAGATGCCGGCAATCGACTACGCCGGCGTGAAGGACAGCATTGGCTACGTGTCGCTCAACAAATTCACGGAGAACTGCGCGCGCGACATCCGCAACCACGTCATCGACATGCGCAAGCAGGGCATCAAGGGACTGGTGCTCGACCTGCGCGACAATGGCGGCGGACTGGAGGACGAGGCCGTGAAGTTGGTCAACATCTTCATCCCGCGCGACAGGGTGGTGGTGACCAACCGCGGACAGCTGAAAAGGATGTCGCAGGAGTTCCGCACCACGACGGAGCCGGTAGACACGGTGATGCCTGTGGTGGTGCTGGTCAACGGCAACACGGCCTCCTCGAGCGAGATCACCAGCGGCGCGCTGCAGGACTACGACCGCGCGGTCATCATGGGCCAACGCACCTACGGCAAGGGCATCGTGCAGAGCACGGTGCCGCTGCAATACAACGCCACGCTGAAACTCACCACGGGAAAATACTACATTCCCAGCGGGCGGTGCATACAGGCCATACGCTACACCCACGGACGCGGTGGAAAATGGGAGGAGGAGGTTCCCGACTCGCTGGCCAAGGTGTTCCATACGGCCAATGGACGCGAGGTGCTCGACAGCAAGGGCATCAAGCCCGACGTGGAGGTGGTGCCCGACTCGGTGTCGAACATCGCCACGGCCCTCTTCAGCCTCATCGACTCCACCAACACCGTGGCCGACTATGAGATACAGTATGTGGCCAAGCATCCCACCATCGCTCCGGCAGGCGAGTTTGAGCTTTCCGACGCCGACTACGAGGAGTTCAAGGCCATGGTGCTGAGGAACGGCTTCAAATACGACATGTATACCGAACGCTATCTGAAGGAGCTGAAGAAACTGGCTAAGTTTGAGGGCTACTATGAGGACTCGAAAGAGGAGTTTGACGCATTGGAGAAGAAGCTGGCCCACAATGTGGCCCACGACCTCAACTACCACAAGGAGGAAATAAAGGACATGCTGGCCGCCGACATCGTGGCCTGCTACTACTATCAGAGTGGTGTGGAGGAGAATGCGCTCCGCCACGACAAGACCTATAAGGAGGCCGTGCGCCTCATCAACAATCCAGCCGAATACCGCAAGCTCCTGCAACCGAAGAGGAAAGAGTAGACGGTGGGGCCCTTGCCATGCCCCACAAACAGAACACCCACAATCGGACTGTCGGTTGTGGAATGTGGAACACCATCCATCGGCCCGGCCTCGCATGGCTGGGCCGACTGTTTTGGGCTTTTTTATTATTTTATATTTGCAAAGAGCCATTATCTGCCTAAAAATCATTATCTTTGCCGAAAACATCAAACAGTAATAGCGAAAAATATGAAGATAGCACTCATCGGCTACGGAAAGATGGGACACATGATAGAGCAGATCGCTCTGGAGCGTGGTCATGAAATCGTTTGCAAAATCGACGTCGACAACCAGGAGGATTTTGACTCCCCCGCATTCGCATCGGCCGACGTCGCCATTGAATTTACCAATCCCACGGCAGCCTACGCCAACTACCTCAAGGCTTTCAGCCACCACGTGAAGGTGGTGAGCGGCTCCACGGGTTGGATGAAAGACCACAAGGAGGATGTGGAACGCCTCGTGCGCGAGGGCCACCAAACGCTATTCTGGGCTTCCAACTTCTCCATCGGCGTGGCCATCTTCTCTGCTGTCAACAAATACTTGGCACAGATCATGAATCAGTTTCCCCAATACGACGTGGCCATGGAGGAGACCCACCACGTGCACAAGCTCGACGCTCCATCCGGCACGGCCATCACGCTGGCCGAGGACATCGTGAGCCGGCTCGACCGCAAGACCGCTTGGAAAAAGGGTACGTGCGTCTGGGACGACGGACACGTCGACGGCTCTGCCGACCACAAGCCGGAGGAACTGCTCATCAACAGCGTGCGCCACGATGAGGTGTCGGGCATACACACCGTCAGCTACGACTCAGAGGCCGACTGCATCACCATCAGCCATTCGGCCCACTCGCGCAAGGGATTCGCGTTGGGTGCGGTGTTGGCCGCCGAGTTCACCCTCACCCACGAGGGGTTGCTCACCACAACCGACCTGTTCAAGTTCTAACATATATATAATGTAGCATGGGAAGCCTGCGACGCTTGCTGGCATAGTCTTGGAATGCTGCCAAACCGCGTGCCGACAAGCCGCCCACCCATGCCGGGAAACAAAAATACAGACAGACAATGATTGACAAAGAAAAGGCCAAGCTCAACCCCAAGAAGCAGTGGGCCAAGTTTATAGCCGTCCTCGCCCTCTATCTGCTTTTTCTCCTTTGGGTGAAGAGCTGGTGGGGACTGCTCGTGGTGCCGTTCATCTACGACGTATACATCACCAAGAAAATACGCTGGCAGTGGTGGCGCGATTCCGACAGCGTCACACGGTTTGTCATGAGCTGGGTCGATGCCATCGTCTTCGCTCTCGTGGCCGTGTATTTCATCAACCTCTTCTTCTTCCAGAACTTCGTCATCCCCTCGTCTTCGTTGGAGAAGAGCCTGCTCACGGGCGACTACCTGTTCGTCTCCAAGCTGAGCTACGGGCCGCGCATCCCGCAGACACCGCTCACCATGCCCCTGACGCAGCACACGCTGCCCGTGGTCAACGTGCAGAGCTACATTCCTTGGCCACAGTGGGACTACCGCCGCGTGAAGGGCTTCGGCAATGTGGAACTCAACGACATCGTGGTGTTCAACTATCCTGCCGGCGACACCATCGTCACGGAGCAGCCTTACCAGACAGAATACTACGACATCGTCTACAACTGCGGGCGCCAGCTCTACTATCAGCAGACGTCCACTCCCGCCGACCCGTCGAAGATGGGCCCGCAGCAGCAACTCGACTACTTCAGCAACCTCTACAACCTGGGGCGCGCCTACGTTCAGGACCATCAGCTCACATACGGCGAGATCCACTGGCGGCCCACCGACCGCCGCGAGAACTATGTGAAGCGCTGTGTGGGTCTGCCCGGCATGACGCTCCAAGTGAGGAACGGCATCGTATTCCTCAACGGAAAGCCCAACAAGGAGCCCGACAACGTGCAGTACACTTATTTTGTGAAGCTGCGCAATGTCAACGCCATGGACCTGATGGGCGACATGTACAACGGCATGCGCAAGGAACTTGGCATCACCATGGAGGACTTGGAGTCGTTGGGCCGCCTGCATGGAACCGACGTTGAGAACGGACTCGTACTCAACCAGCAGGTGCTGCAGCTGTACGACGGCTACATGCCCCTCACCACAAAGGCCCTCAACGGGCTGAGGCGCGCGGGCATTGTCACCGCTGTGCGCCGCGTCACCGACAAGGACCTCTTCTCCGGCAATGTCTATCCGCTCAACCAAGTCTACGGCTGGACGCGCGACAACTATGGTCCCGTAGTGATACCCAAGAAGGGCATGACCATCAACCTCAACATGAACAACATCGCCATCTACATGCGCCCCATCGGCGTGTATGAGGGCAACGACCTGAAGGTGAGGAACAACCGAATCTACATCAACGGCAAACCCGCAACCAAATACACCTTCAAGATGGACTACTACTGGATGATGGGCGACAACCGCCACAATTCGGCCGACTCGCGCTACTGGGGCTTCGTGCCGGAGGACCACATCGTGGGCAAGCCCATTTTCATCTGGTGGAGCAGCGACCCCGACCGCCACGGGTTCTCCGGCATCCGTTGGGGAAGACTGTTCAAGATGGTAGACAATATCAAGTAACACCTCAGGCCCCGCGTCGCATCTCTTCCCCAAAAGCAGGGGGAGCAGGTGCGACGCTGCGTCTGAACAAACAACAACACAATGAGGCAGATAGGGAACTCGCTTATCATCGTGGCGGCATCGGTGGCGCTGATGCTGCTTCTCCGCCTCTATGTGTTTGGCGTCTATCAGTCGGCGGTCACGCTCCGCGGCCGTGTAGACAGCGGCGACTATGTTGTCGTGAACAAGCTCGACCGCTGTTGCCTCAAGCGTAGCGACCTCATAGCCTTCCGTTCCGACAGCGCATCGGCTGCCTTGGGCGTAGTGGTGGCGCTGCCCGGCGACACCATCTCGCTCCGTGGCCAACGATATGTCATCCCCAAGCGGCATTGCTGGCAGAACTGTGGTTGCCACGACTGCGGGCTCTATCTCCTCGAAACGGGAGCGGGGAGGCAATTGGTGCTGCAAAACACGGTGACAGGCAAGGCCTACCGGCTCTGGCGCCTGCCCTGGCAATAGCACCATTCGCCCATGCCGTCCGCGGGCTTATCCCCCGCAAGGAAACCAATCGACAATCGCTTGCTTCAAGCTTGCATAACTTTCTTCGAACAAGAACACCCCACCAAGGAAATGATATCCACAGCCATTCTCAGCACAACCTACTTCGGCCCCATACAGTGGTATCAGAAGCTCAACCGCTACAACTCCTGTCTGGTGGAGCGCCATGAGAACTTCATCCGACAGACCTACCGCAACCGGTGCATCATCGCCACCGCGCAGGGGCTGCAGAGCCTTTCCGTTCCCGTGGAGGTCGACGGCGACATGACGCTCACCAAGACACCAGTCAAGGACGTGCGCATATCCGACCACGGCAACTGGCGCCACCTGCACTGGCACGCCCTGATGTCGGCCTACGGAGAGAGTCCGTTTTTCGACTACTACGCCGACGACCTGCGTCCATTCTTTGAGAGGAAATGGAAGTATCTCATCGACTTCAACACTGAGATAATGCAGAAGATGTGCCAGCTGCTCGACATCCAGCCGCATGTGAGCTTCACCGAGCGCTATCTTGGTCCACAACAATATGGCTCGCTCACGATACTCTCGTTGGTGTTCGACGACATGCGCCGCCACGCCGGAATCCACGAACACAACAATCCGCAGACGCAGTCGCTCTACCACGACTTCCGTGATGTGATTCGTCCCAAGCATCCTGTCGACGATGAGTCGTGGAAGCCTCGCCCTTATTACCAGGTGTTCAGCGAGAAATTCGGATTCCAGCCCAACCTCTCCATCCTCGACCTGCTCTTCAATGAAGGCAACGAGGCCGTGATGTACCTCTAAGCCTGTATATTGGCAGGTGCAAGTCTGTTTTTTGGGGCTGTAATACTGATGTGCTTGATTCTTTGAGGGTTGGTAGATGCGGATTGCGTGTTTATTGATTTTAGGTTGATTCTAAAGGCTGGTTCTATAAATTAGGTCGGGTCGTATTGTGCAAGCTATCGGGACTCAAAACGTAAGTTGAAGAGGGAGTGTAGCGGGCTACACGACCGATGAGACTTGACGTTTTGAGACCGATAGATGCAGAAGAC
>SFCY01000131.1 GCA_004558865.1 Bacteroidales bacterium | reverse complement strand
TTCTGAAGTGATGGGTAGCCGTCGAGCTTGCTCGTAAGGCTACCCATCACTTCAGAACCATAGCTCCGGTAGGAGCGTAAGCCTGGACATGACCATTTTCCTTCCCCTTTACATATAAACTTACCATGATTCCACGGATAATATCAGCTGTGCCAGTATTTCGACCAATTGCCCTCTAAGGCCAAATGGCATTCGCCCAATTCGGCTCATTCGTTGAAAAGAACATTGACAGAAGACAGGGCGAGGGTGTGAGCCTGCAATCCGCTGAATCGTTACCCCCCAAAAGCCTCTATTATAAAAAATATGAAATAATAAGGCTTTTATTTGTCGTTCTGCCATAAAAGAGGTATCTTTGCACGATACAATTATTTTAGACGCAGATCAAAACAATAAGATTTTATTTTTAGATGAACGTAATTACAAAGACCGTTCAATTGCCTGATGGAAGAACCATCTCAATTGAAACTGGAAAAGTGGCCAAGCAAGCTGACGGATCCGCAGTGCTCCGTTTGGGCAACACCGTGTTGTTGGCAACAGTTTGCGCAGCCAAAGAGGCCGTCCCCGGTACGGACTTCATGCCTCTGCAAGTTGATTACCGCGAGCAGTACGCTGCCGCTGGTCGTTTCCCCGGTGGCTTCACCAAGCGTGAAGGCAAAGCCAACGACGATGAAATCCTGACCTCTCGCCTCGTTGACCGCGTGCTGCGGCCGCTGTTCCCCTCAGATTTCCACACGGAAGTCTTCGTCAATGTGATCCTTTTCTCCGCCGACGGCGTTGACCAGCCCGACGCCCTCGCCGGCTTCGCAGCCTCCGCCGCCCTGGCGTGCTCAGATATACCCATCGAATGCCCCATCTCCGAAGTGCGCGTGGCAAGAGTCAACGGCGAGTATGTCGTCGACCCCACCACGGAGCAGATGAAGGACGCCGACATGGACATCATGGTGGGAGCCACAAAGGACAACATCATGATGGTGGAGGGCGAGATGGACGAGGTGAGCGAACAAGACCTCATCCAGGCGCTCAAGGTGGCCCACGAGGCCATCAAGCCCATGTGCGTACTGCAGGAGGAGCTGGCCAAGGAGCTCGGCACCGACAAGAAGCGCGAATATTGCGACGAGACCAACGACGAAGAGCTGCGCGAGCAGGTGCGCAAGGAGACCTACGACAAGTGCTACGCCGAGGCTCAGGCCGCCGATGCCGACAAGAAGCACCGCGAGGAGGTCTACGACAACATCAAGGCTGAGTTTGTGGAGGCCTACGACGCCGCCCACACCGACCTCAGCGAGGAGGAGCTGGAGGAGAAGCACGCCGAGATCGACCGCTACTACGCCGACGTGCAGCGCGACTCCATGCGGCGCAGCGTGCTCGACACCGGACAGCGCATGGACGGCCGCAAGTGCGACGAGATCCGCCCCATCTGGTGCGAGGTGTCGCCGCTGCCCATGCCCCACGGATCATCCATCTTCCAGCGCGGTGAGACCATGTCGCTCACTACCTGCACACTCGGCACGAAACTCGACGAGAAGCTGGTCGACGACGTGCTCGTCAAGGGCTACCAGCGCTTCCTGCTCCACTATAACTTCCCGCCCTTCTGCACCGGCGAGGCCAAGGCGCAGCGCGGCGTGGGCCGCCGAGAGATCGGCCACGGCCACTTGGCGTGGCGCGCCCTCAAGGGACAGATTCCCGCAGACTTCCCCTACACCGTGCGCTTGGTGTCGGAAATTCTGGAGTCGAACGGCTCCTCTTCCATGGCCACCGTCTGCGCCGGCACCCTGGCCCTCATGGACGCAGGCGTACCGATGAAGAAGCCCGTGAGCGGCATCGCCATGGGACTCATCAAGAACCCCGGCGAGGACAAGTATGCCGTGCTCTCTGATATCCTCGGCGACGAGGACCACTTGGGCGACATGGACTTCAAGACCACTGGCACCAAGGACGGACTCACCGCCACACAGATGGACATCAAGTGCGACGGCTTGAGCTTCGAGATCCTTGAGCAGGCACTGATGCAGGCCAAGCGGGGACGCGACTACATCCTCGGCAAGCTCACCGACACCATCGCCGAGCCCCGCAAGGAACTCAAGCCCCAGGTGCCGCGCATCGAGGCTTTCGACATCCCCAAGGAGTTCATCGGAGCCGTCATTGGCCCGGGCGGAAAGATCATCCAGCAGATGCAGGAAGACACTGGCGCCACCATCACCATCGACGAGACCGACGGCGTGGGCAAGGTGCAGGTGTCGGCTCCCAACAAGGAGAGCATCGACGCGGCCATCGCCAAGATTAAGGCCATCGTGGCCGTGCCTGAGGTGGGCGAGGTCTACGAGGGCACCGTGCGCAGCATCATGCCCTACGGCTGCTTCGTGGAGATCCTGCCCGGCAAGGACGGTCTGCTCCATATCAGCGAGATCGACTGGAAGCGTCTGGAGACGGTGGAGGAAGCCGGCATCCACGAGGGCGACAAGATCAAGGTGAAACTCCTTGAGATAGACCCCAAGACGGGCAAGTATAAACTCTCTCACCGCGTGCTCATCCCCAAGCCCGAGGGCTATCAGGAGCGTGAGCGCCGGCCGCGCCGCGATGGTGGCGAGCGTCGGCCGCGCCGCGACAACCGCGAGGCCGACGACCGCCGTCGCCCGCGCCGCGCCGAGCACGGCAACGATGAGTATCACGACCCATTGGCCAACCGCGAGCCCAAGGGATTCACCGATGCTCTCGACCACGGCGATTTCTAAATATATATTATAGGTATATTGGAAACGAGACCTGACCGCCCACTCCGGCGGTTGGAATGAGACGATACAAAGCCCACTTCTTCAATGAGTCTTCATTGATGAGTGGGCTTATGTACTTTTTGAAGATATGAAAATGGAATTAACAAAATTATTTATCTATTGTTATTAGCTTATGAATCTCTTAAAGAAAACTCTGGCCCTTGGCGCCTTGGCCCTGGCCACGGCGCAGATGAGCTACGCTGTCCCGGCCTACCCGAAGCCTTTCAAGGTGAAGCAGGCCAACGGCTCCTACGTCACCATCCAACTGCGGGGTGACGAGTATTCACACCTCGCCTTCTCGCAAGACGGCTACCCCCTGGTGTTCAACGACGCCACGGGCAACTTCGAGTACGCCAAGTTGAGCAACAGCCTGCTGCTGCCCAGCGGAATCACGGCACGCGAGGCCGGCATGCGCTCGGCAGCCGACAAAGCCTACTTGCAGACCATCGACAACAACAGCGTGACGCAGCTGCTCCTGGCAAAGGCCGTGGAGAAGCGCGCCGCCATGGCCGCAGCGCCGTCCAAGCAGACTACGGCCAACGGGCCGCGCAAGATAGCCAAGGAAAATATTTTCAACTGCAAAATCAGCGACTATCCCACGACGGGCAAGGTAAAGGCCCTGGTGATTCTGGTCGATTTCAACGACAAAAAGTTCACCGACGGAGACGCTGCCGCCTGGAGCCTCTGGAACAAGAAGCTCAATGGCCGCAACTACACCGAGAATGGCGCTACGGGAAGCGTTTGGGACTACTACCACCAGGGGTCCGCAGGCCAGTACGACCCGGACTTCAGAGTGGTGGGACCCGTCAAGGTATCGAAAGGCTACTCCTATTACGGCAACAACAGCTACAACGGCGACGACTATGGCAAAGTGGGCGAGTTGGTGCAGGAAGCCTGCAACCTGGCAGCCGACTCCATCGATTACGCCGACTTCGACACCGACAACGACGGCAAGGTGGACAACGTGTACATCATCTATGCCGGATACGGAGAGGCCGACAGCCGCTACACCAACACCATCTGGCCCCACAGCTACTACTACTCAGCACTTACCGATCAATACTCAAAACTGAAGGAGCTGAGCTTCAACGGCAAGACCGTGGACCGCTACACGATGTCGCAGGAAATCAACGGCCAGACCAACAGGACGGTTGGCATCGGCACGTTCACCCATGAGTTCGGCCACGTGCTGGGCTTTGCCGACCACTACCACACGACAAACCCCTACGCCTCCGGACAGGTGGCAGAATGGGACCTGATGGCCTCCGGCTCCTACAACAACGACCAGAACACGCCGCCCACCCTGTCGGCCTTTGAGCGCGCCCAGCTGGGATGGCTGGAGCCCACGCAGCTCTCGGCCAGCACCGACTCGCTCATCTCCCTGCCCTGCCTCCTGGACAGCAACTTCGCATACGCTGTCTCCATCCCCGGCAACGACAACGAGGGCTTCCTCATCGAGAACCGCCAGCAAAAGGGCTGGGACAAATATCTGCCCGGCCATGGCATGCTCGTGTGGCACATTGACCTCGACAAGTCGGCATGGCAAACCAACTCCGTGAACAACAATCCCTCCCACATGCGCGTGGACGTGGTGGAGGCCGACAAGACGGCCAATGCCGACAGCGGCGACCCCTTCCCCGGCACGAGCAATGTCACACAGTTCACCTTCAAGTCTTGGACCGGCCAGGAAGTGTTCACCTTTGCCGACGTGCAGGAGCCCACTATCGGTGGGGAGATTAACTTCCTGCTCAAGACCGACAACTTCGCCGTCAAGGCCCCGACGGCCATCTGGGCTGAAAACATCCTCGGCAAGTCGATGGAGGCTGTGTGGAACAAGTCGAGCATGGCAAAGAACTACACCCTCGTAGTCTCCTCTGCCAACGGCGAGCAGACCTACGAGAACCTGACCGACACCACCCTTAGCCTCACCAACCTCACCCCCGAGACGGCCTACACGCTCAAGGTGGTGAGCAATATGGGCATCTACTCCTCCGACACGGTGGAGAAGGTGGTCAACACCCTGCCGCTGCAGTTCCAGGAGCGCACAGCCGTGGCCCTGCCCGCAACCGCCGTCGACACCACTTCGTTCATTGCCCACTGGGAGGAAGTGCCCGGCACTGCCCACTACTATCTGAACGTCTTTGAGCGCTCGCTCGACAAGACCATCGATGTTTCCTACGGTTTCGACAGCAAGGCCGACGGCCTGCCCGCCGGATGGACGACCAACTCCACCGTCTACAGCTCTTCGCTCTACGGCGAGTCGTCTCCCTCGCTGAGATTCCGCTACACTGCCGACTCGCTGCTCATCACCAGCATGGGCGACTCGCTCATCCAGGCCGTCAGGTTCCTGTACAACGGAACGGTTGCGGACAACGCCTTCATCGTGAAGTATCTCAACCAGAACGACGAATGGACAGTGGCCGACAGCGCCTTCATCGAGAAGGCCCGCCAGGAGGCCACCGTGAGCCTCAACTTAGACAACGCCAAGGCCGTCTCCATCAGCTTCCTCAAGAAGTCATCTACGGGCTATGGCATCATCGACGACGTATCGGTAACGCAGATCGCTCCTGTTGACGTGCCCATCGACTGGCTCACAGGCATCGATGCCGGCACGGCTTTGAGCTATGAAGTGAAGGGCCTGCTGCCTGCCCACAGATATTCCTACAATGTCTATGCCGTAAACGCCGAACAGCACTCGGGCACATCCGCATTGGTGGTGCTTCAGACCTTAGGCGACACCGCAACGGGCATCAAGGCCATCGACAACGAGTTTGGCGCTGAAGCCGCCTACTTCGACCTCAATGGCCGCCGCATTGACATCAACGCCGCTCCTACGGGAGTATACATCGTCCGCAAGGCCGGCAAGACCTACAAAGTACTGAAAAGATAATTAAAATCTTTCATTCATAACCGATCACGCTCCTGTCGCGAAGACAGGAGCGTTTTTTTTTGCACAGCGGATATTTTCCATTGGAGCTATGGTGAGAGGAAGTATGGACTACATGAATGTTGTTAGATGCGAACAAGGGCTCGTTTACGTTTCGTGGCTCCTGCCACGATAGTTCGTGTCAACTACCACGATAGTTCGTGCCAACTGCCACGATATTTCGTCACAATTGCCATGGCGGTTTCTTAGCCCCCTACGAAAGGATCGCCTCCCAATCACCACCCCCGTTCTTTCGCCCCCGCCCTTGCTCCATCCCACCCGCAGCCATCCACCTTTTCGGTTCAATGGATATTTTTCGTGGATTGGATTTGTTGTTTCATTTCGTATAGTCCAGACTTCGCCAATGAATAAACGGTAATGGAAAATCATGGACAGGCTTACGCTCCATAGTAGCTCTGAGGCTCAACCTATGGGATAGCCTTACGAGCAAGCTCGACGGCTATCCCATAGGT
>SFCY01000006.1 GCA_004558865.1 Bacteroidales bacterium | reverse complement strand
CGAACAGAGAAGTTAAGCCCGCCTACGCCGATGGTACTGCAATGCAATGCGGGAGAGTAGGTAGCCGCCCCCTTTCAACAACCGAGGGTTCCCAAGGCCTTGCGCCGTGGGAACCCTCTTTGCATTTGAGACCCACCCCCAGAGAACCACCCCCCAGCCCAGAGACCCACCCCCAGCCCCTCCCTCCGAAGGGAGGGGAGTGGAATGCCCAAGGCAGGCGACAAGCGAGTCGTCCAAGGGGCGTGCACTTTCTCTTGGGGACTGCGCGTTGCCAACGACAGTAGGGTCGTCGTTTGCATCCGACTGTTGGGGCGGTGCCTCGTGTCCGACTGTGGGGCCGTTTCTCGTGTCCAATTGCAGGGTCCGTGCTTAGTGCCGCCCCTAAGGTAATGTTCGACCGCTTTCCTATGCTCTGCATGTTGGGCGAACGCAAATTATTCATTATGTATTATACATTGAAAAGGAAAGATATTGTTCGACCGCTTTTCAAATGACCCGCATATATGGCGAACGCCAATTACGCATTGTATGGAGGCTTCCGCGGTTGGTTGATTGTAGCTCCATTTCTTAGACATACGGAGGGCATGGTTCGGCGTGGAGCGAAAAACTTGGGGATTGTTTTGGTGGTTCGGAGAAAAATCAGTACCTTTGCATCGCTTTTGAAATAAGGGTGGTTTCCAGAGTGGCCAAATGGGGCAGACTGTAAATCTGCTGCGTCTCGCTTCGGTGGTTCGAATCCATCACCACCCACCGATATTGTGGGAGTGTCCGTGATTGTGGCGGTACTCCCTTTTTATTTTCTATGAGTCTAAAACTTATATAATATGACAGTTTCCAAACGGTTTCTTTCCGCTTGTCTTGTTCTCTCCGCATGGTTTTCTCCATCAGCGATGGAGGCACAGGACACTTTCCAATTGTTGACAGACGCTTCGCAGCTTCAGCCGGGCGATGAGTTTATCATTGCCAATACTGATTCTGCCCTTTCACTCTCCACCCAGCAAAATCCCAACAACCGCGGCACTGTGGCTGTTTCCATTCAAAACAATGAGCTTTACCCTGCCGCTTCTACTCAGGTCGTCAAGCTGGGCGGGACAGCAGGCTCTTGGCTTCTCCAGGTTGATGGGGGCTATCTCTTCGCTGCAAGCAGCTCGTCGAACTGGCTGCGCACGGACAGTGCCAACACGCCAAGTGCTGACGACTATTGCACGATAGCCGTAGGCGCCGACCATACAGCCTACATCACTTTCACAGGCAAATACACGCACAATAGCCTCCGCTACAATCCCAACAACAACAAGCCCTTGTTTTCTTGCTACAGTTCGAACTCTTCGGTGAAGGACAACCAGCAAATCTATTGGCGTCGTGGCATACAGAAGCCCGATGCAGGCCGCGTGACCTCCATAGCCGCTTTCAATGCCTTGGAGGATGGCTCCCAGGCCCAACTCTATCTTCCCGATGAGCCGCAGGTGCGTGTGGTCTATGCACATGGCGACACCGTCGTGGTGAGTGACAACACAGGACTCCTGAAGTTTGTTGGCGTGAAGACCAACCCCACAATGAGGGTGGACCAGCACGTTGCCGGCTATATCTCCGGCGAGAAGCAGTCGGCCGACGGATTCTCGCTCTTTGTGCCGACGGCCAAGACCAACAGTGCATTCCTTGTCATAGCGGCCCCGGTAACAGAGTCGCCTACTGCTTTGGACCCGCTTGCCGTTGCAGAGCGCGCCGTAGCCGCCGACAGCCGAATCTACAATCTCAGCGGACAGTTTGTCGGCACGGACACGGACAAGATACCAGGCGGCATTTACGTGCGTGGTGGAAAGAAACTCATAGTCAAATAAGCATATCCCACGATGAAGAAATATATCATGACAATCCTGTGCGTGCTGACAGCCATGGTCGCACAGGCGCAAAGCAAGGTGAAAGTACAGTCTGTCCACTTGAAGGACGGCAAGGTCATCAACTTTGAGCGTGCCACGGTCGACAGCAGCCGTGTGGTGTTCACGCCTGAAGGCGACTCACTTGGCGTGAAGGTCTACGTCGGCGGACGGGAATCACAGGACTTCCTCTATTCGCAGTTGGATTTCGTCGTTTTCTATGGTGCTGACATTCCTTCCGGCAACAACGCCAACCGCAACACGGCCGAGGACTTGAAGAAGAACAAGGAGGGATGGCGATTGGAGTTTCCCCGTTTCTATCAGGGCAGCAACGTGACCTTTGAGGTGACGCACAGCACTTCTGAATATGGCATCACCTACTCGTTGGAGTGGGATGGCACCAAGCGGGCCAACCGCTGGACATGCTACGAGTTCTCAGCGGCCACGCCCGACAATGAGGTGGGGCGCAACGACAACTTCACTGGTGACCCCGCCATTCCGACGCAGTATCAGACTACCCGTTCCGACTTCTCGGGCTATTCGCGCGGCCACCTCTGCGCCTCCAGCGACAGGCAGAGCAGCAAGGAGCAAAACCGCCAGACCTTCTACTACAGCAACATGCAGCCCCAGTATCAGAGCCACAACGGCGGCCAGTGGAACCGTTTGGAGACCAAGGTGCAGGCGTGGGGCAACGACCGCAGCTTCTGCGACACCCTCTATGTGGTGAAGGCAGCCACCATCGACAACGAGAGCCAGATACTTTCCTATCAGGCTTCCAACCATCAAGTGCCTGTGCCCAAGTATTTCTATATGTGTCTGCTTGCCGTGAAGAATGGGAAGTATAAGGCCATAGGCTTCTGGACAGAGCACGTGAACCAGGCGGAGAAGTATGACTACGCCCACTATGCCAAGAGCATCAAGGAAATCGAACAGCTCACAGGAATCGACTTCTTCTGCAACCTGCCCGACGACATAGAGCAGGAGGTGGAGTCGAGCTATAATCTCTCCGATTGGAAATGATCCGTTCCCAAACTGTGGCAGGACGTGGCTCTTCCATAAAAGGAAGGACCACGTCCTTGTTCTTTTTCAGAACTCTTTTGTTGATTTCGTTGGGAATCCTCTTATTTTAAGGAATAACAACGTTTTATTTTCTTTAAAGTCGAAACAAAATATTAATTTTGCAATGTGTATAATAACGGATAATTGTCACTTAACCAGCGAAACCTTTTCGTAACATCGGCGTAACTGATTTACAATGCAACTACCTTACCTTTGCAGTCCCAGGGGTGAGGTGCGTTGTCGGCCAACGACAGGAGAAACGGCCTTTGTGTCGGGGGGGTGAAAGATGAATCTATATAATAATTAATAATGACGCGGTGGGCGCAGACAGTGCCTTTCCGCATAAAACTTTAAAACTTTATGATAAAACAATTACGTAGTTTGTTGGTCTTGGCTTTGCTGGCCGTTGTGGGTCAGACAAACGCACAGGTAGTGTTCACCGAGACCTTTGAAAAATGCAATGGTATGGGCGGCAATGACGGCAGCTGGTCTGGTGACATTGCGGGAGCTGATTTTAGCCCTGACAATAAAGGTTGGACATCCGAAAATGCCAGTGGCGCCTACCAGTGCGCCAGGTTTGGCACCGCCAAGAAGATGGGTTCTGCCACGACCCCTTCCATCGCCCTCTCGGGCAATGGAACATTGACTTTCCGCGCTGGTGCTTGGATGAAAGATGCCCAGGAACTTATCCTCTCGGCCGAGGGTGCTACTTTGGATGTTGAGGGAGTCACTATGTCCAATCAAGGTGCATTCACTGATTACACCGTCCCCATCACGGGAGCTACGGGCAATGTGAAAATTACGTTTAAGGGTGCGGGTGCTTCCAAGAGCCGTTTCTTCCTCGATGATGTGGTTGTTACTGCTACTGGAGCCGCCACCAAGAAAGCCGCTGGCTTAGAGTTCTCTACAACTTCAGCCACAGCAGTTGTTGGTCAGCCTTTCACAGCTCCCACGCTGTCCAACCCCAACAACTTGGCTGTCACCTACTCTTCGAGCGATGAGAACGTGGCCACAGTAGCCGCCGACGGCACAGTCACCATCAAAGCCGCAGGCACGACCACCATCAAGGCCACTTCGGAGGAGACTGCTGAATACTACGCCGGTTCTACCAGCTACACGCTGACCGTTGCCACTACCGTGGACAACATTGCTGCTTTCAAGGCTCTCGCAGACAAGACCACGGCTGTACTCAAGCTGAAGGACGCCCAGGTGCTTTACGCCTACAACAATGACATGTATGTCCGCGACGCCACGGGAGCCATCGACTTCTTCAAGAGTGGTCTCAACTACACCCAGAACCAGATGCTCAACGGTAGTCTCGTTGGCACCTATGAGTCCTACTTCGACACGCCCGAGCTGACCAATCCCACGGATGTGAAGCTCACTGCCACTGATGGCACGGCTGCCACTCCCATCACACTGACCAAGGAGCAGTTGACCGCTGACCACTACTGCGACCTCGTCAAGTTTGCTGGCGTTTACAACGAGGCTGACAAGACTATCGGCGGCGTGGTTGTCTACGACAAGTTTGGCACAGGTGTACTCGACGACTTCACCGATGGCGCAAGCTACGCCGTGATTGGTATCTTGGTTCCCTTCAAGAGCGAGCCTGAGATTCTTGTTACGGGCTATGAGGAGTCAGCTAAGGAAGAGGCAGGCCTGTCTTATGGCGACATCGTGAGCGCCACGGCTGAGTTGGGCAAGGACTTCACAGAGCCCACACTCACCAACCCCAACAACCTGCCCGTCACCTACAAATCGAGCGATGAGAACGTAGCCACGGTAGACGCCAGCGGAAAGGTGACCCTCAAGGCCAATGGTATGACCACCATCACGGCTTCTTCTGCCGAGACGGCACAATATTTGGCTGGCAGCGCAAGCTACAACCTCTTCGTTGTTTCAAGCTACAATAACATCGCTGACTTCAAGAAGAACGTTGGCGAGAACAACTATGGCATTCTCAATCTGAAGGACGCAGAGGTGGTTTACCTCAACAAGTATGAGGGCAAGACCTCTACCAACACGGAGTGCTATGTGCGCGACGCATCAGGTGCCATCGTGTTCTTCAACACAAGCTTTGAGTATGAGGCCAACACCGTGCTCAACGGTACAGTCCTTGCCAAGTACACCGTCTACAACGGTCTGCCCGAAATCACAATCACCGACGATGAGAACATCACCACTTCCACAGGCAATGCCGCTCCCATCGAGTTGGCTGCTTCTGATGTGAACGAGAGCTATTATGGCAACCTCGTTTCCGTCACAGGCAAGTATGCCAAGGGAGATAAGAACCAGACCATTGACGACCTCGTGCTGTATGACAAGTTCAAGAACGGCTATCTCGACAATCTGACCGATGGCGAAGCCTACACGGTTGTAGGCATTGTAGTGACCTACTACAACAAGACCGATAATACTGTGATTGCAGAGTTGGCTCCCATCAAGGAGGTTGTGACTGGCATCAACGACATCAAGGCTGAGACCCAGTCCAATGGCGCAGTCTACAATCTCGCAGGCCAGAAGGTTGACGGTTCTTACAAGGGCATCGTCATCCGCGACGGAAAGAAGTATCTCAACAAATAATCGACTTTACATCCCCTTATCATTCAGGCTGGCACCGCAAGGTGTCAGCCTGAATTGTTTTATCCAAGTCCATGTCTGTTAGGATTCTCCGAACGCTCTCAGAGGCTGGGACGCTATCGTCCAACTGTTAGGGCACGTAGGTAGGGTTGTATGACCACAAAAAAATCCCGAGGCTGTTCCTCGGGATTCTTCATGTTGTCTTCAGAAAGGCGAAGCTTCATTACTTGTCATAGCGCTCAAGGTGGAGGCCGTCTTTCGTCAAGGCCTCAATCTGGGGGACAAGACGCTTGAAGTGCTCTGAGTTGGCGTGCTTGGAGAGCAACTCGTCGCTCTCCCATGTCTCGCAAAACATGTATACGCTCGGACGTGTGGCACTGTGGAACAAATCGTAGCCATGGTTGCCTGCGTCTTTCAGCGACTTCTCCACCAACTCGTCAGCAAGAGCCTTAACCTGACTCTCGGTGACACCTTCTTTCACCTCAAAAAATCCGTTCAGTCTGATCATAATCTTTAATTATAAGTTGTTGATATCTTGTGTCTGCAATGTCACTGCACGCAGTGAAATTATTCTTTTTGTTGTCTTTGCGGGCTGGGGCAGGGCATGTCCCCCTGCTGTTGGGCTCTCGTCCCTTTTCCCTTTTGGGATGTTGGTCGGTTCGGCCACGACACTGTTGTTGAATCCTGCGTATGGCTTCCATCAGAAAGGGTAGCCCACTGCGATGTGCAGCGTCTGGCTGTCCTTGAAGTTGGGCATGTTGTAGAATCCTTTTTTGCCCGTGTTGTATGGCGCATGGAGACCGATGCCCCAGTCCACGCGGATGACAAAGTAGTCGAGGTCGTAGCGCAGTCCGATGCCCGTGCCCACCGCCAACTCGTCGAACATGTTGGCAAACTTGAACTTGCTGCCGGGCCTCAGCTCCGTGTCCTTGAGCGCCCATACGTTGCCCGCGTCGAGGAAGGTGGCCCCATAAAGGTTGCCGAAGAGGGGGAAGCGATACTCCAAGTTGGCCAGGAACTTGATGTCGCCCGTCTGGTCGAGATACGACATGTTGCTGTTGGCGGCTGAATAGGAACCGGGGCCGATGGAGCGCACATTGAAGGCGCGCACGGAGTTGGCGCCGCCCACATAGAACTGCTCGCTGTAGGGGGCAGAGGCGGAGTTGCCATAGGGGACGACAATGCCTCCGGCCAAATGGCCCACCAAAGACGACTTCTGGGTGAGCGACCAAGTCTTGCGAATCTCGGCCTCCAACTTCACAAACTGCGCGTAGGCGTTCTTGAACATCTTCTTGTTCTTGTCGCCCCATTTGTCGCCAAAGGCCATGTAGCCCAATGAGAGCAGGTTGGCGGCCTCGGAGAATGTGGCCTCCCAGTAGATGGGGTTGCGGTAGGTGGCTGGCGACTGGTAGCTGTAGCGGTAGCGCATCTTGGGGATGAACTGGTCGCGCATGGACACCTCAAGGTAGGGGTTGGCCTTGCGTATGGAGTCAAACTTGGCAGTGGAGCTTACCATGTAGTCGTATTGCAGGATGAGGGGTGAGAACTCGTGCAGGGATTGGGCCGAGGTTTGGAACTTGTAGGTCAGCTCGCCCGACACGATGTGCCGCTTGAAGTAGTTGGCGCGGTTGATGGTCTGGCTCGACGCCTTGAGCAGCGTGGAGCGGTTGCGGAAGTGGCGATGGCGGAACTTGATCCACGAGGGCAGGAGGAAGCGCGGAATCGTGAGCGAGGCGTCCATGCCGTATTCGTAGGAGTTCATCTTCGACGTGGAACCCTCATACTGGTGGCCGGTCTGCCACTCATAGTTGCCATATACATTGAGGTCGAGCGTCTCGCCCCCTCGAAAGGCGTTGCGCTTGGTCAGGCCCATCACGATGCCGGGCCCCACTCGGTTGGTGGTCTTTCCCGTCACGTTGGTCTCCACATAGAAGTCGTAGGGCTTGTCGAAGAGACAGTTGACCTTCAGGTCGAGCGTGTCGCAGGTCTTGCTGGTGTCCCGTGGGGTGAAGTTGAAGTTGACCATGCTGAACAGTCCGTTTGAGGATAGGCTGTTCATGGCCGTCTGGTAGTCGGAGTAGCTGAATGCCTTTTTCGGTCTGAAGGGC
Organism: Bacteroidales bacterium; assembly: GCA_004558865.1. Classification (GTDB taxonomy): domain Bacteria; phylum Bacteroidota; class Bacteroidia; order Bacteroidales; family Bacteroidaceae; genus Prevotella. The sequence continues at coordinate 23,863 of SFCY01000006.1, read as the reverse complement.
ATGTTGCGGCGGATTACTCCCACCCTTAGTGGCAGCCGCTTTCCGCTGTAGTGGACATCCATCGTGCGGCGGTGGAGCACATTGGGGAGCGAGTCGCCGATGTTCTTCCTGAGCATGACGTCTATCTTGCCCAAATACCATTTGTGCTGCGCTGCGTAGGGGATGCTGTCGGCCATCTGCAGATGCACCTGCACCTGTCCGGGCTTCGACACGGTGTCGGCCAGATAGGAGGCGTAGGAGGGCTGGTAATAGTAGAACCCGCTGTCGCGGAAGAGTGTGGAGAGTCGTTGTCGCTCCTTGTCGAGCACCGCCACGTCGAAGGCGTCGCCCTGATGGAGCAGTGTCTCCGACATGCTGCCGGCGATGATCTGCTCAGCCTCGGGGGGGAAGTTGACGTATCGGATGGTGTCGAGGGTGTAGAGCCGGTTGAACGCCACGTGATACTGTATCTTTCCCTTCTTGGGGTTGCGCATCGTGAGGTTCTCAAAGCCCACGCGTCCCTGGAAGTAGCCATGCTTCTGCAGCAGGCTCTGCGCGATGCTGGCCCGGAGCTGCGGGTTGACGGCGCTCATCAGAATGGGGGCGCGGCCGAAGCTGCGCGTCATCCACTGGCCGAACTTGGAGGTGTCGTCGTGCCAGGCGTTCCATATCCACAGGTGCCATTGCAGGGGCGTGGTGTAGTAGGAGCTGCCCAAGAGGGCTCCGTTGGGCGCGGCGGCGAGCGCGGCCTCCACCTCGGTCTTCACATTCTCGAAGTGCTGGCCGGGCTCATAGTTGGTATACTCTATCTTTTTCAGTCCCGTGTAGAGCTGCTCCCCGTCCTCCAGCCCACTTGTGGAGCTGCACGCGCAGAGGCCCAACAAGAGGCAGGACAAGAGGATGGGAATGTATGGTCTGTTTGGCGTCATTGCTTGTCTGTTGGTTTGTCGGCTGTATTCGCACTGTCCCTCATCATGGGCATCACCTCCTCTTTGTCCTTGAAGCGGAAGAGGTCCTTGAAGTGGCGCAAGCGGCGCTTCCATACGAAGCCCACGCCATATTTGCCCACGTTGCCTTCGAGCCAGTCGTAGCTGTCGCGGTTGTAGAAGAGTTTGAGATACTTGCTGCTGTTCTTGTCGAGACGGTAGTCGAAGACCACGTTGTTGAAGAACGTCTGGTCCGTGTTGTCCACGTCGGATCCCGTCGACACCTTTCCGCCCACCTGGATGTTGAGGCGGTTGTTCCAGAAGCGCTTGGAGAACTTGAACGAGTAGTCGGTCTGGATGGCCCCGCTCTTGGATGTGGCGTTGTCAACGCCAAAGCTTAGGTCGAGCGTGCGCAGGGCGCGGCCGGAGATGTTGTTGATTTGTGTCTGCAAGAACGAGCTCAAGGCGGAGTTCATCGAGAACTGGCTGGTGTTGCCGTCGGAGAGGTACATGCCCGTGGTGAGCATCGTCACGGCTATCTTGCCCCGCTCCTCCACCGACATGGTGTTGAGCTGGTTGCTGATGGTCATGTCCTCGGGCGCGTCGATGATGAACTGCACGCCCATGTCCTCCAAGGTCTTCGAGAGCACCACGCCGCAGTCGAAGTTGACCATCTGAGAGCTGTTGCCGTTGGCTGACACCGAGGCCTTGACGCGCTCTGTGGCCGTGATGTGGAGGGCGGGATTCATGGGGTCGCCCTGGAACTGCAGGTAGCTGCCGTCCTGGATGGTGAACGTCTTCAGGGGAATCACAGGCAGCGAGTATTTCATTTCGCCTGAGCTGATGGTGTACTTGCCGCGCAGCTGGAGGTTGTCCGATGGGTTGTACTGCATGCGCAGGTCGCCTCCGCCCACGATGTCGATGTAGTTGGTGTGCTCGGCGTCGAGGGCGCACACCACGTGGGCTCCCTCGTCGATGTTGATGCCGAGGTCCATGTCGAAGCCCGTCAAGGGAGGCTTGACGATGGATTCGGCCACGGTGTCGCTGAACGAGGTGAACGTCACGAGGTCGTCCATGTCGTTGTCGGCCGACAGTGGAGAGTCGCGCAGCACGTAGGTCATGTCGCTGGAACCCAACACGTCGAGCTTGCCCCTCATGCGGAGAGCCTCCACGGGACCGCTCATCATGCCGAAGAAGTTGACGTAGGTCTGGCCGTAGGTCTCAGAGCGGGCGTTCTCCTTGCTGTCGATGAGCAGGAAGTTGCGGGTCTGCATCTTCATGTCGAGGCGCATCTTGGAGGTGTTGGAGAAGTCGAGGCTGCCCAGGATTTCGAGCGGACTGTCGTTGTGGGCAAACAACTCGAAGTTCTCGAACAGCAGGTGGCTGCCTATGATGCGCACGGGGTCGTCGGCGAAGCGCATCTCCACGCCGTAGGGCTTGCTGAAGATATAGCAGGAGTCGAAGATCAGCTCGCCGTTGACGTCGGGGCTGGACAGCTTGCCCTTGATGGAGAGGTTGCCCTCGGTGCATCCGCGGAAGCCGAAGAGCTGCTCGGGGATGAAGCCATTGAGGATCTGGAGCGGCAGCCGCTCGGCCTTGAGCGTGGCGTCGAGGGTGCCGCCATCCTTGTTGTCGTAGGTGCCTTCGAGGTAGCCCACCTCGTCGCCGTCGTGGTAGAGGAAGCCGTTGACCTTGTGGGTGCCCTCTGTGGATGGCGTGTAGACAAACTCCGTCCCCATGTTGCCCATCGGGCATCCCTCGTAGACCATGTCGCTGACGTTGACGCTGCTCGACACCGAGAGCTGGTCGGCGGTCTGCACGGCGTGGAAGTCACCCTCCATCACACCTTTCACGTTGGGCGTGTAGGGGAGCACAGCCAACACCTTCTCCAAGTCGAACTTGTGGAGGCTGAGCGTGATGTCCTGCAGGGCGGTGGAGTCCTCGTCGTTGGTGTAGAGCTGCACGCCCTGCCCGTCGGAAGCCTGCAGGCTCACGTTGGCCGACACGCGCCGGTCGTTGCCAAGGAACACGTAGTTGTCGTCGTTCACCTTGAACTCCTTGTAGCCCAATATTGGGTCGTCGCCATAGAAGTGGAACATCAGCCCCTTCCGCTCCATCGCCGCTGAGAGGCCCAGGCGCACGCCCAAGCGGTTGTTGTGGTCGTAGACGCGGCCTTGCAGGTAGGATCCCTTGGGATGGATGGCACCGTCGAAGAGCGAGTTGAAGACGTATTGCGGGTTGTCGGCATTGTTTCGGATCTGGGCTGTGTAGCGGATGTCGGCCGAGTCGGACAGGATGGCCAGGCGGATGGTGTCGAGCTGCATGGAGTCCACCAAGAGCCTGTTGATTTCGAGGTTGCCGTTGAGGCCTGTGATGGGCGACGAGGCCATGTCCATGTTGATGCTGCCCAAATCCAGGCCGTAGGCCTTCAAGGCGCGCACAAACATGTTGTTGTTGCCGCTGGTCAAGTAGATGTCAAGCAGGGGCAGGCGGGCGCGCAGCCGACCTTGATCGATGTAGCGGTCGTCGTATTGGCGGCGCAACTCCTTGATGAGGTTTCCGGCCTGGGCCATCAGCCTCTTGTAGCCCCCGCGCCCGTTGAGGTTGAGGTGGAAGTCGCCGCAGTCCACCACGGCGTGGGTGGTGTCCTTGCGCGAGAGGATGTCGAACACCATGTCGTCGGGGCGGTAGGCATGTGTGCTGTCGCGGAACATGATGTCGCCCAACGAGCCGTTGACCTTGTAATAGTGGTTGAAGTCCGTGGCCCAGTCGATGTGGCCGCAGCCGGCGAGTGTCAGCGGCTTGTCTGCTATTTTGAGATGGTAGAGGTCGATGTGGTCGAGGTCGAGGGTCAGCGTGCCGCGCATCAGCCGGCTGTTGGTCAGCGCGTCGAGGCCGATGAGACCCTTGAGCAGTTTGTTGCGGCTGTCGATTCTGGCCTGCAGCCGTCCACCGGCGATGTGGGCCTTGCCGGCGATGTGGGCCAGGCTGTAGCCTGAATAGTTGAAGTCATCAACGTTGAAGTCCATGGCGAGCCTCGTGCGGGGCGACATGAGGTCGGTGCCGCTGCCCTTGGCCACGATGTGTCCACTGAAGGGCGACAGCCCCTTGCCGGGGAGGAAATGCTGCAGTTGCAGCCTGTGGGCCACGAGGTTGGCGTCGTAGGCCATGCGGGCGGCGTCGAAGTGGGCTTTGCCGGCAACCATGCCGCCCCCTTCTGTGAGCCGGAATTGCGAGGCATAGAGCGAGCCTTTCACGTTGATGTTGCCCCTGAAGCCGATTCCCGCGGGTATGCGCACGCTGTTAGTGAGCGAGGGTGGGAGCAGGGCCGTGATGAAGTCGAGCTTGTAGGTGGTGGCGTCCAAGTCGATATTGGCTTCGAGTCGCTTGGGATCCAGCACATTGGCCACATGGCCATTGGCGTGGAAGCGGAAGGCCGACGGGAGTGCCACGTTGAGTCCGGCGAAGTTGGCCCGCCGCATGTTGCCCCTCACCACTCCGTCGATGCGCAGCGGCGCGTTGGGCCAACGGCGGCGCATGGCGGCCGGCGCGCCGGCCATGAACAGCATCAGGTCGCGCTTGCCCACATAGCCATGCACGGTGAGGTTGAGCTGGCCGGGGTTGTTGTCGGCAAAGGCGTTCATGTCCATGCCAACCTGCGCTCGGAGTTGCGACTCCGGCGTGCGCAGATAGAGCTGGGGAAGCCACAGCCGCGTGCTGTCGAGGCCGAAGGGGCCGGTGAGCGACGCCACGTTGAGGCCGCTTTTCTCCCTGAACGAGCATTCGCGCAGGATGATGTCGAGGCGCGAGTCGCAGTAGCTGAACGAGTCGGCCACAAGCGTCAGCTCGCCCAAGGCCAGGTGGTTGAAGTCCAACCCCTTTTGCTTGGTCTTAAAGTTCATGTCGTAGTTGACGGCTCCTTGCCTCCAGTCGATGTGGCTGGCACTGTAAAGGCTCTTGTGGAGGTCGAGGTGGACGCCCTTGAGGGCTACGTCGCCCATTCCGGCCCTCACCTCCATGGTGTCGCCGGGCGTATGCAGGTCGAGGCGCGTGCGGTCGATCTTCATCTGAGCCACGTCTATCTTCCAGAAGTTCTTGCTTGGTGTGGTGTCGGGAGGCACGGTGTCGCTCAGGGCGATGTCCACGTCGCCGTCCTGCAGGAGGGCATTGTCCACGCTGACATGCTCTCTGCCGAGGTCGATGCCGTGGGCTTGGAGTCTCAGCCGCCCCACGTTGGCCTTGATACGGGCCGAGGGAATGAAGTTGGTGGTGTTGACTTTCAGTCGACGGATGTCAAACTCGTCGATCTGTATTTTTTTCTTCAGCAGGGGCAGCAGCTGCACGTCGACCACCAAGTGCCCCACGTCGGCAACGGTGTCTTTCACTTGGGGCAGGGAATCGTTTTGTTGGATGGCCTTCACCTCATCCAAGCCCAAATCCAAAGGGAACTCTAAATTGACATGGCCCACGGAAATCTCCATTCCCGTTTGCTTGGAGGCGTAGGCCGCCACATGCTTTACGGCCCAGTTCTGTACGGGAGGGAGGTAAAGCAGCACGGCCAATATCAAAAAGAACAATATTGGCGCTAAAATGGCTATAAGAACCCATTTTAGGGCTTTCATCATATTTGTTGTCTTACGGCGTCGCCCATCGCCTGCCAAAGGGGATCAGCGGGCAGGGGCGAGGAGAATGAGAGTGTCTGTCTTGACACTGGATGTACAAACTCGATGTGGTGGGCCAGCAGGGATATGCTGCCGTCGGGGTTGCTGCGCCGGGCCCCGTATTTCAGGTCGCCCCGTATGGGACAGCCGATGTGGGCCAACTGGCAGCGTATCTGGTGGTGGCGGCCTGTGAGCAGGCGCACCTCCAGAAGCGTGTAGTTCTGGCTCCGGGCGATGACTTTGTAGGAGAGGCGTGCCAGTTTGCTGCCCGCCACCTCGTGGTCGTAGGCGTAGCTCTTGTTCTGCTTCTCGTTGCGCACCAGCCAGTGCTCGAGCAGGGCCTCGGGCTGCCGGGGAGCCTCGCGCGTGATGGCCCAGTAGGTCTTGTGTACTTCGCCCTTGCGGAACATGTCGTTGAGCCGCGACAGGGCCTTCGACGTGCGTGCGAACACCACCAGCCCGGCCACAGGCCGATCAAGGCGATGCACCACGCCGAGAAAGACGTTCCCCGGCTTGTGGTACTTCTCCTTGACATACTCCTTCACCATCTCAGAGAGGGGCTCGTCGCCCGTCTTGTCGCCCTGGACGATTTCGCCAGCCTCTTTGTAGACGATGATGATGTGGTTGTCCTCGTAGATGACCTTCACGTGGCTTACATGTTCATGCCGCCATCCACCTGGATGACCTGGCCGGAGACGTAGCTTGAGAGGTCGGAGGCGAGGAACAGGGCCACGTTGGCGATGTCCTCCACCTTTCCTGCGCGGCGCAGCGGGATGCGGTCGATCCATTCCTTGCGGATGTTCTCAGGCAGCGATTGGGTCATGGCGGTGTCGATGAAGCCCGGGGCTATGGCGTTGGCGCGCACGCCGCGGCGTCCAATCTCCTGTCCGATGCTCTTGGCCAAGGCGATGAGGCCCGCCTTGGAGGCGGAGTAGTTGCATTGGCCGGCGTTGCCATGTACGCCCACCACCGACGACATGTTGATGATGGAGCCTCCGCGCTGGTGCATCATGATGGGGGTGCAGGCGTGGATGAAGTTGAAGGCGCTCTTCAGGTTGACGGCGATCACGGCGTCCCACTGCTGCTCCGTCATCTTCAGCATCAGGCCGTCCTTGGTGATGCCGGCGTTGTTGACGAGGATGTCGATGGAGCCGAAGTCCTCCTGCACCTTCTTCACCACCTCCTCGGTCTGGGCAAAGTCGGCGGCGTTGCTGGCGTAGCCTTTGGCCTTGACGCCCAAGGCTGCGATTTCACGCTCGGTGGCGAGGCCGCCGTGTTCCTCGTCGATGAAAAGATCTGTAAATGCTATGTTGGCTCCCTCAGAAGCGAACTTCAACGCGATGGCCTTGCCGATACCGCGTGCCGCGCCAGTGATGAGTGCGGTCTTGCCTTCCAGTAATTTCATTGATCCTAAATATTTAATGTTCTTGTTGTGTAAACGAATAAAAATCCTTGTTAGTATATTTTAGCGTCTTTTTCCCAATGCGCCATACACCACTTTCGTCACGAGGGGCTTGCTGGCCTCCTCGGTCAGCCCGTGGCCCAGGCGACCGTAGATGAAGGGCACCTCAAGGCCTTTGATGCAATAGTGGGTGATGTCGGCCACGAGGTCCACGTCCTCGATGTCGAACTCGCCGTCGGCCTTTCCCTCGGCGTAGACCTTGCGGAGGATCTCTATCTCGTCCTCGTCGAAGTTCTTGCGCACCTTTTCCACCGTCCAGATGTTGCGGAAGAACTCGGCGCGCAGGTTGCCGTTCCGGACCACCGTCTCGCGGATCATGCTCAGGTGTGTGTAGATGAGCTCAATAATCTTGTCCTGCGGACGTATCTTCTTGGCCGCCACCTCGTCCAATTTGTCGCTGAGGCGTTCCAGTTCCGATTCTATCACGGCATAGTAAACGTCCTCCTTCCTATTAAAATAGGTGTAGAGGGTTCGACGTCCTTTGCCTGAGGCAACTGCGATGTCGTTCATAGTGGTGCCCGCCAGCCCGTTTTTCGCAAACAACTGACGCGCCACGTCCACTAATTTCTGTCTCGTCTTTGATATTGACATAAACTACCCAGCCTTTAGATTAAAAAATGCACATTGGTGTTTGTGTGTGCAAATTTAAGCTTTTTATTTCAGATGACAAAGACAATACGATAGAAAATGTCGATTTATGTTTGTTTCTTGCTCTTCATCGCCATATTGTCGCATCCTTCGCGGCGCGATCCAGCTCGGGTGGGGGAGGGGGACGTTTTGGTTTGCCGCCGCTCCGCTCTTCACTGGCATGGTTATTGGTCCGTTCTTGGGGGTGGTCGATGGCGGCCCCGCTACTTGTTGGATGGAATTGCTACTCTTAATCCCGTCGGTTGTCGGCAAATGCCAGCAAGGCTGTCAGCAAATGTCTACAACTTGGCCAACAAATGCCAGCAACCCGAAATTGAAGTTTGTGAAGCCCTTGGCGTCGTGTTTCCCACCTCCTTTGGCTTCAGAATTATGTATCAAAGGAGTTGTCCCAAGCCCAAGACACCCTTTTTTTCGTCGAAATATGAAAAAAGTGGCGCAAACATTTGGTTGTATGGAAAAAACTATGTACCTTTGCAGTCACAATTAAGGAACGGGGCTTCTGCAATGAGGTCAAAAGTATTCCTTCACATCGCGGAGTGGAGCAGTTGGTAGCTCGCCAGGCTCATAACCTGGAGGTCGCACGTTCGAGTCCTGCCTCCGCAACTATAACGTCCGAAGTCGTTGACAATCAACACTTCGGACGTTTTCCGGTTTTAATGCCGGACAGTTTTCAGACGACACTTTTCAGTGGCATTGGTTGCGGAGAGCGAACAATGTAAAAAAAATGTCTCACTTAGACAAAGAGCTTATTTCATCGAAATGTATTGTACAGTTTACCCTCCCGAGGCTCCACAAGGGTAAGCAGTGGTATGTTGACTTCTTCGCCTACGACCCGGCAAGGGACGCAATGAGGCGGAAGAAATACATGCTCGACCGCTACAAGAAAGAGAACGATCGTGAGAATCTCGCTTCCATTCTCATCCATAATCTTTTTGAGAAGCTGAAGTTAGGCTGGAATCCATTCGTAACAGCAAGGAAGACGCGGCAGTTTACGGAGTTCCGCACAGTACTCCAGCGATACCATGACTACACGGTTATCGCGGAGAAGAAGGGCATCCTCAAGCCCAAGACGGCCGTGGACTACCGAAGCCGGCTCAACCAGCTGGGAATCTACTTACACGAGGCCGAGACAGAGATCAAGTATATCTATCAGTTTGACAGAGCTTTCATTGTTGACTTCCTCGACTATCTCATCCTCGACAAGGACGTCTCGGCCAAGACCAGGAACAACTACCGCACATGGCTTTCTACCTTTTCCACATGGCTCACCGAGCGGCTCTATATCGACAAGAACCCGGTGGATGACATCCACATGTTGAAAGAGGATGAGAAGTTCCGCGACCCGCTTTCTGCCTCAGATCTTGTACGCCTGAGGGATTATACGAAGAAGTACAATCCACCTTTCTACCTTGCCTGTATGATGGAGTATTACTGCTTCATCCGGCCGGATGAGCTGCGGTCGGTGAAGATAGGAGACATATCCATCACCGACCAGACAGTCTATGTTCATCCCGAGTTTGCCAAAAACCGCAAGGGGCAGGTGGTCGCCCTCAACGACAAAGTGTTGAAGATTATGATTGCACAAAAAGTCTTCGACCATCCTTCAAATGAGTTCTTATTCGGACACAAGCTCGTTCCTGGTCCCGAAAAAATTTATGTAAACCAATTCCGTGTGGAGTGGCAGAAGGTGAGGAAGGCCCTTGGCTTTCCGAAGTCCTACCAGTTCTACAGTCTGAAAGACTCCGGCATCAGAGATCTGGCCAATGCCGAGGGTATTGTCGTGGCCAGAGACCAGGCGAGACACTCCGACGTTAGTGTGACGAATAAATACCTGAAGACCCCGAGGTGCGCCCACGAGGAGACTAAGCATTTCAAAGGGGAGCTATGATCACTCACCGCTCCCCTTGAATTATAAAAGATAAAATTAAAAAATCTCGTAGAAGTAGCCTGTCTTCTCTTTGTCGATGCCGTCGTCGGTGACGTTCATTTCCACTTTCTCGCATATATACCTCTTGTTGTTGAAAACGTATATCTTCGAGGGGTCGGGGATGTCGTCGGTGATGAACTTGATGGCAATCTGGTTGTGTTTGTCCACCCTCATCTCGCCGAACCGTCCCGCAGGGGTCGCGGGCTGGCCTCCATTGCCGAAGCTCCGCTCCGGCAAGGCCTCCAAGGCCAACGAGCTGCTGTCCCGCACCAGTATGTCGGGGTACATTCTGTAGTCGGTGTACAGCACGGGAACCCTGTATCTCGTGTCCTCATTGTCCAACCGCCTGTCGTAGGCCACAGCCTTGTGGGCCTGCAGGTTCACCACGTTCTCGGCCTGAAAGGCGACGGGCATCTTGTCCTCATCCTCTGTTGCCGAGGGTGTGTCGCTGGAACTGCCCTGCATGGCATCCTGAACGGAATAATAATACTCGCCGTCATCATCAACTTCCATATCCTCCAGACTCTGTTCCTTTTCGTTGGTAACGGAAGGCACGACGATAAAAGGATTTCCAATGGCATCACCTATTTGCTGAACCCACTTCTCATCCTTGTTTTGCACTCTTCTCTGGTAAATGGCAGCCGGACATATATTCAGCTCTTGGAAAGTGTCGCTTTTCATATCCCGGATGATGGGATTGAAGAGACCGCAGAGTGTGCGCTGTTCTGTCGTTTCTTCCGTTTCCGGATTGCCGTCTTTGGGTAGGTCAGCCCAAATAAAATATTCATGGCCACATTTGAAGATTGTAGTCTTGCGTTCCTTTGTGGTCATCTTCTCGGCAGCGGCAGTCAAAGCGGTCATGGAAGGAAATGACTTTGTTACATAGTTTTTCTGCACGCTCTGACTTATATATTCCCGCCAGTCACGATTGGCGGCATCGTCGAAGGAATATTCTATATTTGACGTAACGAGGTTGTCTAGCCCGTCCTCGTCATATTCCACGGAGAAGTCATCCTCGCAGTCGTAGGTCAGCGTGTCGTTGGTAAGCAGCTCGTTGGTTGCGATGATGCTTACTGTTTTGCCGATTTCATCGAAGACGAAAGAGGCGTTGAAAAACTTGCGCAGTTCGTCGATGAACTTATACACTGTCCAATGGGGAAGTGCGTTCTTAATCTTTCCCGACTTACATGCGGAGACGATAACGAGACGGTTCCACGGCGACTGGTCGAGGTCGTTGCGTTTAATCTTATAACCCTCGTATTCCATTACTTTCTTCAATACATACACTAGGTAAGGACTCACCGAGCAGTTGGTCATGTAAGCATACTTCCCTGAAGGGAAGTTCACGCCATTGATCTTAATCTTACTGAATTTCGAGAGATAGACTCTGTTGGCCAGTATCTCGTTTGTCTCATCGTTGATAGGACTGATGACTGCCACGCCTTTCTGACCCACAAAGTTGCCGGTGGTGAGGTCTATGAAGAGCATCCACTGGAACTGGTCCATGTTGGGATATTCTGTCCCGGCTTTATCATATACAGGCTTGTTAATGCCCGTATCGAGGACGACAGACGGATAGTCGATTTCGTCGATGAAGTGCTTCTCGAATTTCGAGTTGTACTTGATTCGGCTCTTGCCTCCTACTATCTGTAGCTTCACCACATCGTTAGTAATCGACGTAACCGTACCCTTGCCGCTGATGATAAGGCGGTTGGCGGCGTACAGCTTGCAGTCCTCAAAATCACCAACCGTCTTCTTCACGTCAAGGCGCTGCACATTCTTGAAGATTTCGCGGTTGCGTGCGATATCCATGGGGAATGAGATGTCATAGGTATAGGAACCGGAGTCCTTGACGAACTGGTTCTCATACGTCACCTTTATCTTGTCGGAAGACGACGGATAGGCCGTCTTGCCGTTGAGCGAACATACAATCATAGCTTACTTGTTCTTTTGAATCTGGTTCCAATGCTTTTCCTGCTTCTTGAAGTTCTCCATCGACACGTTGGCCGTGATGCCGCCGTCGATGAGCGATCCGAGCTTTTCCAAGGTGTCGCGGGCCTGTCGCAGGGTGTCGGCCAGCTCGCTGTTGTCTGTCTGTACGTTGACGGTTGGAGCCGACACCACTGTTGCGCCTCCCACACCCATGGCACGGCTCACGTCTGTTGCTGTTAGCCGTCCGACGGTGTTGTTGCGCTGTGCCACGTCGATGAGCCGGAGGGCAGGGAGCAGCTGCGGGTTGTTCACGGCGTTGTGGTTGGCCACGAACTCACCCTCGTGTACCACTCCTGCCTCGCGCCGATAGCGGCTGCCGCCCGTGAAGCCACCTTCATAGTAACCGGCAGACTCTGCCTGGTGCTGCTTCTTGATAGTGGCCACTTGCATGGCACCGTAGGCCAGGGCCGCGGCTGCGGCAATAGGCGCAAGGATATGGCCAATCATGGGGATGGCAGCCGCCGACTTATAGGCGCTGATGGCTGCCTCGGCGGTCTGCACGGTGGCCTGAGCGATCTCCATACGCATGGCTTTTTTGTTGGCCTTGTTCTTCTCGGCGGCAATCTTCTTGTCGCGCTCCTTCTCCAGCTTCTCCACCTTTGCCGAGTTGTTGCCGGCCTTGCTGATGCGCTGTTCGTACTCCTTGGAAATCATGGCCACCTTATAGTCGCAGTTGGCTTGTGTGTAGGCCACATCGGCCTGCCCAAAGGTCTGTATGGTATCCCACGCTGCTTTGGCCATGTCTGGAAGATTGTTCCAGAGCTCTTTCCAGAGCTGTTCCTTTGCGTCAGTCCATTCCTGGTCGTTTATCAGGTCCTTATCTTTTGCCTCCTTGAGCTTGGCGAATGCTCTCAAGGCGGTGCCAATGGTTCCTGCCACGCCTATTATCCCCTGTGTTCCAGTGAATCCGTTGGGTGAAGCCACGGGATTGTCTGACAGTCCGGCCTTATCGAATCCGCGGGCGGCTGCGTCGCTCATCTCTTTGTTGTCCTGTGTCTGGTTGGAGCGCTCCTCATTCCGCTTGCGGGCGTATTCGGTCTCGGTGTCGGCCAACCACTGCTCATACTCGGCTTTGAGAGCCTCCAACTCGGCCTCCAATCGCTTATACTCTGCCGAGTCTTTGTCGAGGCTCTTCATCTTTTCCTTGTAGACAGAGACGATGTAGTCGAGGCCCGCCTTGATGGTGGCCTTCTGCTCCGCCTCCTGTTCAGCGAGAGACTGCTTGCGGAACTGACCCTTGAATCGGTTGTAGGACTCCAGCCACTCCTGTTGCCGCTTCTGCCGGCGCTCCTCGTCCTTGGCATCTCGCTCGGCCTGAATGCGCTCAAACTCCTTGGTTCCTTCCTTATAGAGGGTCAGGCGCTGGTCGTAGTAGTGCATCTCATTCTTGAAGAGCGCCTCGTCGAGCTGCTGTTGGTTCTGGAAGGCTTCCGCTGTTGGGTCGTAGAAAGCAGCCTTGAGCTTGGCGGCCACAGTCTGCCGCTCCCGCTCATAGCCCTCCTCTGTGTCCTTGCGGATCTCGCCCATGGTATCGGCAAGCGTCTTGGCTTGCTCATCACACACCTTGTTGTATTCGTCGCTGTCTTTCTTGTAGAGGGCCTTGAGCTTCTCATAGTAGGCCGTTTGAAGTGCCTCTTTGTCTGCCAAATAGGTTTTGTAGGTGATGTCGCCCTGCTGGTAGCTTTGCTCCTCCAATGCAAGCTCATGGTCGAGCTGGTTCTTGAGCCTCGTAGCGGGGGCTTCCTCAGGTATCGTGTTGGATGAGACTTTACCGCTGCCAGTCTTCCCGCTTTTGCCGTTGACGGAAGTGTCGTTGCCAAGGCTGTTCCCGAAGTCTTTGTCATTAATTGCCATCAACTGGGCTTCGGTGGAGACGTTCTTGTTCAGATAGTCACGGAGCCATTTGTTCTCTTCCTGCAGGGCCTTATTGATGTTCTGGTGAACTTTCAGCCTGGCTTTGTCATACTCAAGTTGAGACTTGCTTTTGTCTACGGCGGCATGGTTGAGGGCGAGCTCTCCACGGGCTGCCATACCGTTGTCCCAAGTGTCGTACCAGTGCGTCTCCGAGGCTGCCTTTCTCATTTCCTCTTTCTGGTTCTTGATGATCTTGTTCCGCTTGGCTATACCTTTTTCCCACGCATCTATGGCTTTCGCTTCGTCTATCTGCTTGGCGGCGTTTTCCTCTAACTTCTTGTTGATGGCGCGGGCCAATGCCACTTGGTCTAACATGGCGATGTAGTCCGTGATGGCCTTGGTGTTGCTGCGATATTTGGCTCCCTCGGTGTCGAGTGTGGCGAAATAGCCGGGTACGATATTCTGCAGCTGCTTAGCCGCGTCCATGCGGTCCTTGGTCTTCTTGGTGTTGTCCTCAACTATCTTCGTGAGCTGCTGCACCTTTTCTTTTTGGGCTACGGCACTCTTTGCCGCCTCGTCCTGCACACTGGCCAAGTCGCGCGTTCTCATGGATGCCAATATCGATGCTTTTGACTGCACCTCCAAGGCTTTGGCACTTTCCCTCGCTGCTTTCACGATGCCGTAGATGGCAATGCCTACGACGGACAGCACGGTAGCAAGGGCCGTCCACGGGTTGGTCATGTTGGCCATTCTTGCGGCTCGCATCACCGCGACATATCCTTTCACTCCATTGGTGATGAGGGCATATAAGGCCTGAATGGGAACGAGAGCAGAACGGAGTAGTAGCAATGATGCAGTCTTTGCCTTTGTCAAGGTGAGCTCTGTCTTGTCAAGCGCAACCTTAACACGTTGCCAGATGATGTTGATTTTAAGTTCGGCGGTCAACAGCTTGTCGGCCAGCCGCGCCCCGCCTATAGCGATGGCCACAACTCCTATCACTCTGGCCAGAGAAAACAGCGTGTCCCGGTTTTTGAGTATCCAAGTAATGGTCTCTATCATTCCAAGCTTTGCCTTGCCAAAGATACCGGCCATCTGAGCGCGTATGGGGCTGAGCTGCTTGCCAAGTTCCATCTGGGCATTCACCATTCCGGCGTTGGCCTTGGCGGCACGGTCGGCGGCTGTCTCGACATAATCGCCCGTCTTCTCCATTCGCTCCTGTATGATGGCGATGACACCCTGCACGAAATCTCCCGTCTCGGCCGATTTTTCCTTGATTTTCTGAGCGGAGAGGCCGAGGTTGTCAAGAATCTTGGGGCTTTGTCGGGTCATGCCGTCTACGAGGCTGTTCACCATGTAATCAAGGCTCTCGCCGGTGTCCTTGGCTTGCTGCTGGGCAAAGGCAAGGAGCTTGCCGAGCTGCTCCACGGGCAGGTCGAAGTTGGCGAACTTCACGGCCTGTTGCATCAGCTGCATGTCGTTGACGGTGTTGTGGGTCTCTTTGCGGAGGTTCTCCAACAGTCCTGGCTTGTTGATGCGCTGGAAGGCTATCTCTATGCCTTCGGCCTGTTTGGCCACCTCCATGGATTCCTGAGCCAGGCTGGTCACCTTGGAGATAATGCCGGAAATACCTTGCTCGAGACCAAAGAAATTGGTGATGGCGAAGCCTATTTTGTTCATATTTTCAAGCCATTGCCACTTATCCTTCTTGTTGACAAGTTCATTGGCTTGATTAACGTTCCGAAGTTCTTTCTTGGCTCTTTCTAACTGTTCTGTAAGAAACTGCCACGCATGCGAGTTCCTGGCTACACTACCGTTAGCCAGCTCCTTGTTGATGGCACTGATGGTACGCTTAATTTCCTTTATAGAGGTTGAGCTAAGATTATTCAATACATGCGCTACGCTCTGCGCTGTAGTACGCATAGAGTTCAACTCTTTGGTCGATTGGTTGAGTTCCTTCTTCAGAGAATTGAATTTACTCCAGTCTCCTGCGTCTGCAGCCTTTTCCATATCAGCGCGGATGGTAGATATGCCCTTTTCCAGCTCTCTGATTTTGTTCTTTGCCTGATCGTCGTTAAGAAATATCCTTGATGTAAAAGTCAGAATTCTGTCTGCCATAAAAAAACAAATGCTATTCTTGTGATTATAATGTCACAAAAATAGCATTTATTAATAGATAGAGAAAATACGGGGTACATCATGATTAGATATCTATCAAATGTTCCTCTTTGTCAGGTACCCAATGAGAGGACAGCGAACCTCCATTGAATTCCCAATGGCCTTTTGGACTACGAGCTAATTTCTTGCGCCTCTTCTCTTCTTTCTTCCGTTCATACTCCTCCATTAAAGCCTTTTTCTGAGCTTCGTTGGGGCGATAGTCGCTGAAAATATAGGCCACGGCGATGATTACCGAGCAAAGCAAGAAGAATGCCGCCACGCAAAGAAAGTAAATCATCAGTCCGTCCATAAAGCCTATTCTTTTTGTTCTATCGCAAATATACGAAGAATATTTGGATTATGCAAATTTTCATTGCATTTTTTGCAATAAAGGATGCGATTAATGATGGCTGCGCATCTTCTCCAGTTCTTTGGCCTCTCTCGCCTTTGCGTCCAGCTCGGTGAGTGCGCGCCAGCAGTCAAGGGCAAGGACGGCGGCTTCCTTCGTCGGGTCGCCATCGGTGAGAGCGCGGAGCTGTATGTTGTATTGTTCCTCTATCTGTCTGCCCGTAACGGTGAAGTCGCCATCCTCGCCATCGACCTTCTGGAAGAAGCTGGGGAAACGGTCAAAGAAGACTTTCTTCACATGGCAGTACCATAGGAACGTCCCCAACCGCTCTTCGGGCTCCAATACCATATCTGTGTCATTTCTAAGTTTGCCACGCTCCTGACCAGGATGAAGGCCGTTGCCATCGACATAGAGCCAGCAAGCGAGGTTGTCAAGCATCTCGTTGTCTTTTGTACTCAGGTATATCTGGTAGTACTTCTCGGCCATGAGGTAGTCGCCGAATGACACCTCGTGGAGTAAGGGGTCGACCGCCACGAGGCCACAGACCGCATCCAACCTACAGTCCATGTCCTCGTACGTGTCGATAAAGTCAAACTGATGGATGAAGCTCTGCACCTGCCAATTCTGCAGATACACGACTTGCCTTTTTCCATTAACAGTGATATGGCATTTCCAACCGAATCTTGTCCGTTTCTGAATCTCCAAACCGCAGAACCTGACGAACACCATCGTCTTTATCGCTGTCCTGTCAGCATACATGGTCAACAACTTCAGCGCATAGCGCAGCTGCTCCTGGCTCATCTCCCGCCACGACGTGGGCGCGGTGAGGTTGATGGTCACCGTGCGGTTCTTCTCATCCGTTGAAGACGTAGCCTGCGCTGTCCTTGGTGTTCTTGAACGCTTCATGATGGTTGGCTTGGTAATTGGAACTCTCGCGGTAGAGCTTGAAAAATTCCTTGTTGTCGTCGCAGTCGAGGATGCGCATCAGCCGGTGGGAGACGGGGGCGCGCAGCGTGGCTCCGCCCTTGGTGGCCCAGGTGTCGGTGAACTTCACGATGAGACTTATCATCTCACGGTAAGGCTCCAGCCTGTTGGGGTCTCCTCGGCGGAAGGCGTCGAGGATGTCGTCCATCTGGCTGTCCCCCATCCTCGTGCGCAATGTCTCCTCTGCTTCCTCGATGGTCTGCTGGTAGCCATTCCAGTCGGTGTAGGTGGCGTTGCGGTGGGTCTCGAAGAAGAAAGTGTATTCATCATAGAGGTGCCCGATGAAGTGGCGGGCCTGCTCGGTGGCTCCCCAGTTCTCACTGCGCAGGAGGTTGAGCGTCATGGCCAGCGTCTTGTGGTACTGGGTGCGCAGCTCTCCCTCCAGTGCATCGACGCGCTGCTTGCTCGCCGGGGTGAGGTTGTCGTTGTTCACCACGCCGAAGCCGGTAGGGGTGAGCACGAGGTCGAGCTGGTGCAGCACACTGAGGAAGGCTGACAGGCACACGAGCTGCTTGTACCACCTCAGGAGCGGGGAGTCCTCGCCTTTCTCTTCCAGGTAGGCCATCCCTGCCACGCCGAGAAGGGCATCATTGCTGAAGGCCAGCTGCCGCCCGAGGGCGGGCTTCACGCTCTCATACACACTCTCGTTGGCGGCAGCGCCCACGGGCAGGGCCTGCTCGAAATCACTCTTGGTAATCGTTATCTCCATCGTCGTCTTGATTTGAGTTTAAACTAACTTTCTTGGCATCCTTGTTCTCATCGAGGGTGGTAAGCATGAGCATCGGCACGTCGACGGTGCACCTGTCCGACCACCCGTTGTAATGCAGGATGACGTGGTAGGGCTTGGCCATCACGTCATGATAGATCTTTTCGAGCGCCTGTTTCAGGGTGAAGAGCTCGCGCTTGTCCGAGCCGGAGTTGTTCATCTGGCTCTTGCCCGGCGTGGCGCCCACAAGGTTGGGGTGTACGCCATAGGCGAAGCAGAGGGCGTTGGCGGCTTCCTGCATGTCGTCGCTCCAGTTGCCGCCCTCCTTCTTGCTCGGGTCGTTGAGATTGATGATGCGAACCATTCGGTTCTCCTTGCCGTTGGGGTCGATATAGTAGCCGGTGACGAGGGCCTTGCCGGCATTCTCCACACCGCAAACAAAGTCGATGATGTTCTGCTTCTCCAGCTCCTTGCGCAGCTGGCGCTCGGCTTCGTCCTCGATATGCTCGTTGTCGCACACGTTGTCCCAGTATTCTTCATGTACCTCTATCTGTACCCGTGGGGCAGAGGTGTTCTTAATCATAAAACGCTTGCCGATGCCTATCAGACGGTAGATGTCATACCAGGAATCCTTGAAGATGCTCGAGTAGTAGGGCACGGGATAGTATTGGTAGCCGGGGGTGGCCATCCGCGAGAGGATGGCGAACTTGCGGTCGCTGGTGGGTTTGTTGTGGACAAGGCCGGTGGCGGGATCGGGCTGCTTGCCCATGCGTATCTCCAGGTCACCGAGAGGGTCCCAGTAGTCAAGCAACGGGATGGCCTCGATGCGCTTCTCGTTGAAGTGACCGATGCGGAAGTCACCAAAGAATACGTGCTCTATTTTCCCCGATTTTGTCGACGGGGCATACTCGAAGCGGCAGTAGCAGGCTTCCTTGTGACGCACGTTGACGATACGGCTGCCGTCGCGGGAGAGGATGATGCAGGTCACGCTGAAGTTGTACATCTGCATGTCGGTACACTGCTCTGCAAAGCATTCATGCAGGGAGTTGCGCAGGCAGAAATCGCGGATGTCGGGAAAATCGACATCCTTCTTCTCTTTCCTGTCCACAAACCGAAGTCCCTGACCGTAGCAGCAGATAGTGTTGAACTGCTGGCACTGGGCAGTTATCATGTTCCCAAGCACAGCCCTTCTCAGCTCATGGGGCAGCATGTCGTCCGCGCCGAAGGGAACGTACTGGTAGCCGCGGCCGTTGATGGTGAGCGGGCGGACGTTCACCGTGCCGTCGTCCTCATCGAAGACGTTGCTGCTGTCTCCACCGTATTCCTCGGCGATGGAGTCGAAGGCCTTGGCACGCGCCACGCCCTGGGGTATGATGCGGAAGTGTTGCACTTTCCCGTTCTGCCCGGTCTTTATAAGTTCTAAGTCTTTATTGCTCATAGATATACTTTCATTCCGTTAACTTCATAGATGAATATTTCTGGCAGCAACCGCAGCTGGTGGCTCATGGGGTTGACGATGCGCATGTAGCCGCCCTTCCAGTACTGGTGATGGACGAGCCATCCGCGGTACTCCACCCGGTGCCCGTCGCTGCGGAAGGCTTTGATGTTCAACGTCTGCCGGTGCTGATAGGCGAGGTCGAGGTAACGCTGCATCTCACTGAAATGGATGACTTTCTGCTTCTTCTCCATTATTTCTGATTCCCTACTTTAACTCTTAATTCCTAACTCCTAACTCCTAACTCCTAACTAATTAAAGGTGTAGTCGAATGTGTTGTCGAAGATTCTGCCCTCGCGCTCCAGCTCCACCACGTTATGGTTGCGCTGCGCGTACTCATAGCTGAAGGTGAAGCGAGGCTGCTCGTCGAGGGCGTTGGTCTGCTCGGTCTTGCTGTCGTCAATCACGATCTCGCGGCCTACGTTGGGCCGACCGTTACGGAAGGTCACAAGGCGCACGTAGGGCGACCGCATCACCTCGCCGAACCAGTCGGCCATGTCCTCGCTCAGCGGGCCGGTGTCGGCCTTGAACGTGCGGGTCTCTTGGATTCGATAGTTCTTCTTCTTGCCGCCGATATAGGCGGAGTCGCGCTTGAAGGTGGGGGCTTTCGTGGCAAGGCCGGTACAGTACATCAGCTCATCGCAGCCGAACGAGTTGGTGAAGAGCAGCACCGGGGCGCAGTCGGGCTTCCTAAAGTCGATGTCGTACTGCTGGCGGCGACTGCCCGCCGTGATGGTATAGGCGGCAAGGGTCTTGCCGGCAGTGGTGAAGCGGTCGGGGCTCACGTCGATGGTGGTGTAGTTGTTGTTGCCGCCGATGACCACGGGCGTGAACGACGCGGTGCTGCCGTCGGTATAGGTGGCGGTGCAGACGGCGGTGTCGCTACCGATGAAATGGAGGTATTCGAGACGGCCCGGGGCCGTGAGCTTCGTTCCGAGCAGCAGCGAGAGGAAGTGGTTCGTCGTCCAGTCCTCGCAGGTGGTTGGGATGTCGGCCTCGCAATAGACCAGCGTGAAGGTCTGTTCCTGGCTCGACGCTATGCTGTTGCTGTCTGCATATTCTTCGGTCAGCTGTATCTTCACGTCCACCACGAGCATCTGGCGGGCATAGGGGGTGAGCAGGTTGCCCAGGTCGGAAAGGGTGATGCTCCCGTCCAGTGGGTACAGGTATTCGGAGTAGATCTCCGTCCATGACTTACTGTCGGGGCTGATGAGAATTTTCACGCCCATGCGGTAGCCGCCGATGGTACATGCCATGTCGGGTACGCTCATGGAGAAATACTTGCCGCTGAGTCCGTTGCTGATAGTGATTGCCATAATCGTTTCTTTTCCGCAAAGATAAGCATTGATGGATTGCGGCAAAAATACAGCGGAAAAGAAACGTGTGGTCAAAAAAATCCCCGGGACGCAAGTCTCGGGGCGATCTCAAATACTAATGTTATTGTTTCTTGTTTGGGATGTCTTTTCCAGCACCAACAAAAACCGAAATGATAGAAACTACCGCAGTAACCCCAAATGCACCGGCAAACCAAGGCCTGTCAAGGTAAAGCGCAAAAGCGCAGAGACCCATCAAGACAACCAATGAAAGAAAGGCAAAAAACATGCCCCACCAATTCATTCGCCCATTCTTATGCTCTGAGTATCGAATGATTTCCATTTTCTTGTCTTCAGTCTTGTGGCGATGTTCCTGTTCTTTACGTGATGTTTCCAAAAGAAACTCTACTATGTTAGGATTTATCTTTTGGTAGGCTTCAAGTTCCTGAGCTGTTGGCAAGGACAGGTCATCAACGGAAACGGTTTGCTCCACTTGTTTGCCCACGGTGTTGCCGATATCCACCTGGGTCTCTCGCGTGCTGATGGAATGCTTAGACATTGCTGGCCTGCAAATTTTTGAATGCTTTCTTTATGTCGCCCGAAATGGCACGCCAGTCCGAACGTATTTTGTCCCTATCTGTCGAGAATCCGGAAGCACCATCATACAACTCTTTCTTCATCTGTCTCACAGTCTCCGATTCGTCATAAAAATAGCCCTTGGAAGCGCGCCTGTATGCCCTCACGCCTTCCAATGCTTTCATATACATGCTTTTTACCTTGCACATAATCAGTTCCGTATTTAATGATTTCGTTGCAAATTTACGATTATTCCATCATAACTGCAAATCTTAATTGTTAATTTTATATTAGCCTTTGGCATATACATTGAGGCAACATGAGAAAAAAAAGGTGCCGGCCTCACGGTCAGCACCCCTCATCATATAAATGTAGAAAATGTCTCCTAAACTTGGAAGTCCATGTCGCGCCAGATGGCCCATTTCACCGTACCGTCCTCGGCGGTGGTCGTGCCGAACTCGTGCAGGAACATGTACTGGGCGATGACACCGATGTCCATATTGTACATCGTACCAAGCTCATCAGCAATCTCGACAGAGGATTTCGGGTCAAAGACCAGCTCCGAGCCCGTCACGCCCTTGCCGGGCAGGTTGTCGCGTGTCTTCATGTACTCATCGAGCAGATTGCACTGCATCTTCTCTTCCTCGCTGCGGTCGTTCTCTTTTAGCCAGTCGAGAAACTGTTTCAGGTCCTTGTTCATTGTTGTGCCCTCCTAATCTTCTTTAAGTCTTCCTTCATGTCCGACAGGCTGATCATCCAGTCGGTGAGCGTCTTGCGCTCTTCCTCGCTCTCGCTATCGCCGAGCTCCATGAGAAGACGGTCCTTAACGTCGTCTATCAACTCTATGCGGTTCTGCAGGGTGTCCACGTAGCAGAAGTCGCCAAGCAAGGCTACGGCCTTGCCGTCCAACAGCAGCTTACTCATGGTCGCCTCCTTTCGCGGCCAGCAAATCGTAGAAGCTTACACTGGCATCTATTCTAATCAAGTATATACTGCAGATGGGACGACCACCTTTGCCGTCGTATGAATACACTTCAAACCCCATGCATCTATGGCCGTTCAAATCGCACCATTCATCATGGAAGTCAACTTGAATAGTGCCTTTGCCACGGCTTTCGGCATTGATGGACTCAGCAAGCTCTCTCAGATAGACTTTCATCATGGCTAATCCGAAGACGTTCATCCTGGAGCCGTCAAAAATACTCACTTGTTCCTTGAACATTCTTGCAGGCTTAGTGGATGCACTGTACTCACGAATGACGACGACAAACTCTTTTCCATCGCTTGTCTCTACCAAGAGCTTATATTTAGCTTTCATGCCTCGCCTCCTTCCTCTTTCGCTTTATCAACATTGAACTGTATCGCTTCAACGCTGAGCACTTCGTCAGCTGCGGCAGCGGCCTTGACGAACTGTTTCAGCTTCTTGTTGATGGCCATCGCTGAGATCAGCATCTTCAGCAGGGCAGCAGCTGTCCCGTTCATGCTTACGCGTATGCTTACGAGATCCTTGCCGAGGACGTCGTCAATCTCAACAACAAGCCTGGTGCCTTTCTTCATCTCGGCATTGATGAGCTGCTGCATGATTTCGTTCGTGTTCATTCTTCTCCTCCTTTCTCGCCTTTGTTCAACCTGTACACAATCCATCCGCTCACGCCCATGGCAGTGATGTTCACCAGTGGATTCTGCTCCACGCACACTGCCGCCACGACCATGGTCAGCGGGAACACTACGCCGATGCGGATGGCCACACGCCGCGTCACCTCAAACTCAGCGATACGGCTGTAGAACGCGCTCCTCGCGTCCAGCCAACGGTTGACACTGCGGTACAGTCCTCTCACCTTGTCTGCAAGGCTCACACGCGCCCGTACCTGTTGCGCGGTGAAGTTGATTGTTGTTTGCTGCATAATGCATCGTTCTTTATCCTTTCCCGGATAGCCGGGCCTTTGTCTTGGCAGAATAGAAAAGCGGCTGCCGATTCCGCTGGATAAAGAACGATGACTTCACCCGATGGGCTGATCAAAATCTACGGAATGGCAACCGCCAATATCTTTTTTGCGAGCAGTTACTCACGCTTTTTTCGAGCATAAAAAAAGCCCGACCTTGATGTCCGAGCAATAACCGCTGCTCACCGGGATGGACTACCATCGTTCTTTATCCGCTGGCAAAGATAGGGAGAAAAAGCGGAACGGCAAAGAAAATGGTGGAGAAAATGAGGGGAAGAGGAAAAATTTAACAGTTCAAGGGGGCACGGCTACTTCATATATCCTCTAATCCGCTTCACACGTTGCCACTGTCTGGCCAGTCTGCTTTGGGTTTCCGCCGGGTCTCCATGCAGCATATCCATGAAGAGAGTGGTGTCGGCGACGAAAGTCATAACAACGCCACCTTTGTCTAAAGACAGACGGAAGTCCCCGAGGGTTATAATGTCCAATCCCACGATAAAGTCAGGTGCTCCGGGAAAATCATCAAGCACATCGGCATCCACCAAAGCGGAATATCTGCCATTGCCGGGGAAGGCAAAGCAAAGAGTGGTGGTACCGACACATGTACCCGCGATTCCCGTCTTTACAGAAACCCCATCCTCTATAAGACCAAGATCCTTGACTATTCTCCTTGAAACAGCTGAGCAGGTGGCACCTGTGTCCCATACCGCATCTACTACTTTGGATTGCTGCGTACCCATATTATATACTTTTAAAGGTGTCTCTATCTTTGAAACATCCTGACACAGCGGATATATTCCGTGGATTCATGGTAAGTTTATATGTAAAGGGGAAGGAAAATGGCGAAGTCAGGACTATACGAAATGAAACAACATATCCAATCCACGGAAAATA
>SFCY01000130.1 GCA_004558865.1 Bacteroidales bacterium | reverse complement strand
CTTCTCTAACTTACTGCGATCCAATAGGGATTGGAGCCTCTCTTTTTTCTTTTCCATCTTTTCTTTTTGAGGTGTCAACCATATTTAAAAAAAGACACGGACTATCGTGACAACTGCCACAGAATGTAGCCAAGCCTTTGGAGATGGGTAAGTAAAGGGTGGCCCTGTGTTTGGATCGCCCCTCTGAGAGAGGGCGTGCCCTGCAAGTGGATGCATGCGGCAATCCCTCCATGATTCATCTCGCAAAGTCGCAAAGGTCGCAAAGGTCGCGTCCAGCTGCAGGGGCCGTGCCTTGTGCCGGCCCTAAGAAGCCCCCACCCCAACCTCTCCCCCTCGTTGGGGTGGGGGAGGGCTCGGGGATGGGCGTGGTTGACTGGTTTTCCCCAAACTTTTATGCAGCTTTCTTTCTCTTATTCAAATGTTTTGATTAATTTTGCAAAATAATAAAGGTCGGTTCTACAAAATAGGTCGAGGCGTATTGGGCCCAGCCCCACCTTTTCTCGCCATGGCAGAGTCCAGGCAAGCTTGGCTCTGCTCATTTGGCTTATCCAAAAGGTTCTGCCAGCTGCGGGGACTCAAAACGCAAGTTGAGGGGGAGTGTGGCTGGCCACACGGCCGATGGGACTTGACGCTCTGGGGTCGATGGATGCAGAAGGCGACCGAAAACAACATATATACAATCAGCTTGGTTCCTAAACCTGGTTTTTAGGACCGGCCTAAAGTCATTTTGTATGTCTAATAGAATCAGGATAAAGGATATAGCCCTGCGCGCCGGTGTGAGCGTGGGCACTGTGGATCGCGTGCTCCACAACCGCTCCAACGTGAGCAAGAAGGCGGTGGTGAAGGTGCAGGAGGCGCTCAAGGAGATGGACTATCAGCCCAATATGTATGCCTCGGCTTTGGCCTACAACAAGAATTATCTCTTTTATCTCCTCATTCCCAAGCACGAGAAGGAGGCTTATTGGGACGAGGTGGAGCTCGGCGTCAAGGAGTGCGAGCGCATCAGGAGCGACTTCCGCATAGAAGTGGCCATCGCCTATTACGACCGCAGCGAGCCCACTTCGTTGGTGGAGACCGGTGAGCAGTGCCTCGCCAAGAACCCCGACGGCCTCATCCTCGTGCCCACCACGCTTGAGGCCACCCGCCAGCTCACCGACCGCCTCCATCAGGCGTCCATCCCCTTCGTGATGCTCGACAGCTATATGCCCGACCTCCGCCCGCTGGCCTTCTTCGGGCAGGACTCCTTCCAGAGCGGCTACTTCGCCGCGCGCATGTTCATGCTCTTGGCCGGAGGGGAGAAGGAGGTGATGCTCATGAAGCACCTCAACCGCGGCAAGAGCATCAGCAAGCAGCAGGCCAACCGCGAGGTGGGATTCCGCCACTATATGGGCGACCATTTCCCCGCCGTCAGCATCTTGGAGGTGTGCCTCGACATCCACGACTCCATGGAGCAGTTCGACAGCCAGTTGGAGGAGTTCTTCACCAGCCATCCCAATGTGCACCACTGTATCACCTTGGGCGCCCACGCCGCCATCGTGGGCAAGTTCCTGCTGCGCACCAACCGCCGCGAGGTGCAGATCATGGGCTACGACTTCACCCCGCAGAACAACAAGTGCATGCGCGAGGGCAGCGTGTCGTTCCTCGTCTGCCAGCACGCCTTCATGCAGGGCTATCAGTGTGTGGACGCCCTCTTCCGCGCCATTGTGCTAAAGAAGGAGGTCACGCCCGTCAACTACATGCCCATCGAGCTCCTCACCCCGGAGAACATCGACTTCTACAGGAGGAAGAGCTACTGATGCCCTTCGGCCTCCCCCCCCAGGAGGTGAGGCAAAACAAAGGATAAGCCTATGAGTAGGAAACAAGGAATATTGGCCATATCGCCGATGGTGGTGCTGATGGCTCTCATCATCGTGTTCACCGTCCACTCCGTGGGACAGACTGGCGACAAGAGCAGCGACACCAACCTGTCGCTCACCGTGGCTTTCCTCTTCGCCAGTGTGTATGCCATCATCACCTCGCGCGGCTTCTCGCTCAACCAGCGCATCGAGGCCTACAGCCGTGGGGCGGGGGCGAGCAATCTCATGCTCATGCTCTGGATCTATGTGCTGGCAGGGGCCTTCGCCGCCTCGGCCAAGCAGATGGGGAGCATCGACGCCACCGTGGACCTCACGCTCTCGCTCCTGCCGGCCAGCATGATCCTGCCCGGCCTCTTTGTGGCGGCCTGCTTCATCTCGCTCGCCATCGGCACGAGCGTGGGCACCGTGGTGGCCTTGGTGCCGATAGCGGCCGGACTGGCCCGGCAGACGGGCAGCGACGTGTCGCTGCTCACCGCCGCCATTGTGGGTGGGGCCTACTTCGGCGACAACCTCTCGTTCATCAGCGACACCACCGTGGTGGCCACCCAGACCCAGCAGTGCAAGATGAGCGACAAGTTCCGCGTCAACGTGACGATCGTCGCGCCCGCCGCGCTGCTCATCCTCGTCCTCTACGCCTTCATGGGCGCGGGCATGGAGGCCCCCACCGGGAGCGCGCCGATAGAGCTGGTCAAGGTGATACCCTATATGGCCGTGCTCGTCATCGCCGTGTGCGGCATCAATGTCATGGCCGTGCTCACCATTGGCCTCGCGCTCTGCGGCATCATCGGCATCGCCGACGGCAGCTACGGGTTCTATGGCTGGTTGGGGGCCATGGGCGGCGGCATCTTGGGCATGGGCGAGCTCATCATCATCGCAATGATGGCGGGCGGCATGCTTGAGATCGTGCGCAAGAACGGTGGCGTAGACTATCTCATCGCGCTCCTCACGCGCCGCGTCTCCACGCGCCGTGGGGCAGAGCTGTCGATAGCAGCGCTGGTGTCGCTCGTCAACCTCTGCACGGCCAACAACACCGTGGCCATCCTCACCGTGGGCAACATCGCCAAGAAGATAGGCGACCGCTTCGGGGTGGACAGCCGCAAGGCTGCCAGCATCCTCGACACATTCTCCTGCACCGTGCAGGGACTGATTCCCTA
Source organism: Bacteroidales bacterium (assembly GCA_004558865.1). Taxonomy (GTDB): domain Bacteria; phylum Bacteroidota; class Bacteroidia; order Bacteroidales; family Bacteroidaceae; genus Prevotella. The sequence goes on along the minus strand of SFCY01000130.1, from coordinate 3,362 downwards.
CGGTGTGCAGATGCTCTTGGCCGCCGGGCTGGCGGGGGTGAGCCCCATGCAGATACTGCCCTATCTCTACTATCCCATGGCCATCGGCGCCAGCTCCCTGCTCGCCATCCTGCTCAGGCTTCCAAGGAGATATTCCTGACCTCCCTCCCCTCCCTGCAACTCCTACACCCTCCCCTACAAAACCCCCAATTATCACGATGGACATCATTCAGCGCAACTTCTTCCGGCTGCTTCTCTCCGGTTCCTTGGGAATGTTTGAGAAGATAGAGCCAATGTCGGCCTTCAAGTGGAACCGGCTGATGCAGATAGCGAGGATACAGGGCGTGAGCGACATCACGCTCAAGGGCATCCGCAACTCCCAGCATGAGGCCACGTGCAACATCCCCGACCGCCTGGTGGCCGAGGCCGAGAAGGAGGTCGTGGCCATGCCGGCGGGCCGCCAGCCCACTTCGCGCATGGCCAACCCGCTGTTCAAGCGCCGGCTGGAGCGCATCCGCCACGACGAGCGCCATGCCATCGACTGCTCGGTGGAGACGCTGGAGCTGCTCAACCTCATCGTGGCCAACGTCTACTGCATGATCAACGCCGGCGTGTCGCTCAAGCTCATCCTCGACTTGGGCGGCTACCTGCGCACCAAGGGCGACAAGGTGGACTTCGTGAAGCTCGACACGTGGCTGGCTTCGCTCCATATCCAGCGCATGGCCCAGCTCGAAGGCTCCATCCTCATCGATGTGTTCGGATTTGAGCAGGACGAGGTGCCCTTTGTCCACAAGGTGGAGAAGAGCGCCCATGCCATCGTGTTCCGCTCGCTCTCCCACAACGAGCAGGACGATGCCGCCCAGTGGCACCTGCAGCAAAACCGCACGGGATTCATCACCAACAACAGTGGCCTGCTCCGCCGCAACCTCAAGCGCAGCATGAGGTATTTCGACTATGCTCCCTTCGAGACCATGAGCAGTTTCGTGAGCAATATCGCCAAGTCGTTCTCAGAGATTGAGGAGTGAGCGGCCCACGGCTGGCACAATTTGGCGTTTTGTTGCCCTACTTCATCCGAAAAGTGTTACCTTTGCACCCGCAGGGAATGACAACCAAGGGGCGGACGGCCTGTCTCCGCCCATATATATATAATGTACAAGAAGCTGTTTACAACATTCTTCAAGATTGGCGCCTTCACCTTGGGTGGCGGCTACGCCATGATACCCATCATCGAGAGCGAGGTGGTGGAGAAGAACAAATGGATAGAGAAGGACGAGTTTCTCGACCTCATCGCCATCGCGCAGAGTTGCCCGGGCGTGTTCGCCATCAACATCTCCACGTTTGTGGGCTATAAGATTCGGGGCAATAAGGGAGCGGTTTGCACGAGCCTGGGCACGGCCCTGCCCTCGTTCCTCATCATCCTCCTCATCGCCATGTTCTTCCATCAGTTTATGAACGTCGGGTGGGTGGCCGCCATGTTCCGCGGCATCCGCCCCGCCGTGGTGGCGCTCATCGCCGTGCCCACGTTCAATCTGGCCAAGAGCGCCCATGTCTCTTGGTCCAACGCGTGGATTCCCGTGGTCTCCGCGCTGCTCATCTATGCCCTCCACGTCAATCCCGTATGGATCATCCTCTGTGCCGGCATTGGCGGATACGTTTACGGTCAATTTCTGAACAATCCCGAAGCATGATATTCCTGCAACTCTTCTACACCTTCTTCGTCATCGGCCTCTTCGGCTTCGGCGGCGGCTATGGCATGCTGTCGCTCATACAGACCGAGACCGTGTTGCACCACCACTGGCTGAGCTCGGCCGAGTTTACCAACATCGTGGCCATCTCGCAGATGACGCCCGGCCCAATCGGCATCAACAGCGCAACGTATTGCGGCTATGTGGCTGTGCACAATGCCGGCTACTCCGGCGCGATGACCGTCGTGGGGTCGGCGTGCGCCACGTTCGCGCTGGTGCTGCCGTCGTTCATCCTCATGGTCCTCATCAGCAAGATGTTCATGCGCTATATGGACACCGCCCCCGTGCGCAGTGTGTTTGCCGGTCTGCGCCCCGCCGTGGTGGGACTGTTGGCCGCCGCCACGCTGCTGCTGCTCAACGAGGAGAACTTCTCCTCCCCCTCGGTCAATCCCTGGCAGTTCTGGATCAGCGTGCTGCTCTTCGCCGCCACCTTTGTGGGAACGATGTGGGTGAAGGTCAATCCCATCCGCATGATTTGCTATGCCGCCTTTGCGGGGCTGGTGCTGCTCTATTGAGAAAGACCGTAAAACCATCATGAAGCCATCACACAACATTTCTTCCCGCTTGCGCGGCTGCGTCAACGCCATGCTCTCGGCGGGCTTCTTCGGACTCATCCCCCTCTTCTCCATTCCTGTGCTGAAGACGGGCATGCCTCTGCCGTCGGTGCTCATCTATCGGTTTGCCTTCGGCACACTCTTCATGCTCATCTTCCTTGTGGCGCGACGGGTGAGCCTGCGGCTGCGGTGGGGCGACGCCTTGAGGCTCTCGTTCCTCTCGCTGCTCTACACGCTGAGCGGCGTGGCCCTGTTCTCCAGCTACAGCTACATGCCCTCGGGCGTGGCCACGACACTGCTCTTCTCCTATCCTGTCTTCACCACGCTGCTTGAGTCGCTGCTGTTCCACCAGCGCATGACCTGGCCCACGTATGCCGCCCTTGCCTTGGCCGTGGCGGGAGTCTACTTCCTGAGCGGGTTTGGGGCCAAGGGCGAGAGCCGGCTCGCGGGGGTGCTGCTGGCCGTGTTCTCGGGCTTTGCCTACGCCGTCTATATGGTCGCCTTCCCGCGGATGCGCATCCACACGATGAACTCGGTGAAGGTCAACTTCTACGTGTTCTTCCTATCCATGCTCATGCTGCTGCTCTACAGCTCGTTCTCCTATGGCGGCGTGGCTCCCCTCGCCGACTGGCACAGCCTGGTCTGCCTGATGCTCTTGGGCCTCTTCCCCACGATGGTCAGCAACGTGACGCTGGTGCGTGCGCTCAACCTCATCGACGCCACCACGGTGAGCGTCTTGGGAGCGTTTGAGCCTCTGACGGCCATGAGCGTGGGAATCCTCGTCATGGGAGAGCCTTTCACGTGGGCTGTAGGCCTTGGCTTCGTGGCCATCCTCGCCGCGGTGATGATTCTCGTCGCCCAGCGTAGGGCATGATCCGTGAGGCCTTGCCCCCCGTGTCCCATCGGTGTCGTTGGCCACGACGCTCCGCCCCGCCGCGTGGGGTGGGGAGGTAAAGGCTGGTTCTATAAATTAGGTCGAGTCGTATTGTGCAAGATATCGGGATTCAAAACGTAAGTTGAAGAGGGAGTGTAGCGGGCTACACGACCGATGAGACTTGACGTTTTGAGACCGATAGATGCAGAA
>SFCY01000129.1 GCA_004558865.1 Bacteroidales bacterium | reverse complement strand
GTTTAACCTGGTCAACCAACATTAAAAATAAGGCTTAAAGTAGTCAACCAAAAACGTTAAACTACACCGCTTGAGGCGTTGCACAACATCTGTGGCAGTTGTCACGATAGTCTGTGACAGTTGTCACGATATTCCGTGCCAACTGACACAGACTATCGTGACAATTGCCACACATCCCGAACAGACGGTTTTCAGTGGATGGCTTGCCAAGTCGGGGCTCACAAAAAAACCTTGGGGCACACAGCCTTGCGGCTTCCATTCCCATAGGTGGAAGTTGGCGACAAAGCCATCCTCGCGCACCGCGCGCCCAGCATGAGCAGGGAATTGGAAGACAAGAAATGGCGGCGGGCCGGCCACAGAGTAATCCTCTGTGGCCGGCCCGCCGCCAAACGTCTTCAGCCCGCTATGCCCCGCTGGCACAGTTGCGCTGCATTTCTTATTGCTCCGTGTCCTCAGCCACCACCTTCGGGCCGCGCACACGATCCTTGGGCGAGAGGCCGCTCTTGACTTCGATGTTGATGCCATCGCTGAGTCCTGTCGTCACCTGCCGCCGCTGGTAGGTCTTCTTCTCGCCCGAGCCTTTGATGAGGTACACGTAGGTCTTGCCGCCCTCAAACTCGATGGCGCTTTCCGGAACGGTGAGGGCGTGGCGGGCCTCAGCCAACACAATCTCGGCGTTGGCACTGTAGCCGCTGCGGATATTGCTGCCGCCCGTTGGCACTTTCACGGCGGCCTTGATCTCAAACTGGTTGGTGCCGTTGCTCTCCGTGGCCTTGGGCGAGATGTACTCCAGCGAGGCGCCGAAGTGGAGGTCGTGGAGCGCGCCGATGGTAATCTTCATCGGCATGCCCGTGAAGAGCTGTCCCACGTCGGTCTCGTCGATGTTGCCGCGGAAGATGAGGTCGCCCATGTTGGCCACTGTGGCGATGGTCGTACCGTCGTTGAATGTGTTGGAGTTGATGACCGTGTTGCCCACCTTCACGGGAACGTCGAGAATGAGGCCGCTGATGGTGGAGCGGATGAGCGTGGAAGAGAGGTTGGCGTTGCCCTTGTTGACGCCGTCGCGCACCACCTGCAGGTTGTCGCCGGCCGCCCTCACCTCTTCCTTGGCGTCGAGCCACGCCTTGCGCTTCTGGTCGTACTCATCGCCCGAGACCAGACCCTTGTCGTAGAGGGTCTTCATGCGCTGGTGGTCGATGGTGGCCTGCCTCAGGGTGATGTTGGCCGAGCGCACGCGCGCCTGCGCCGCCGACAGCTGGCTCATGTCGGGAATCACCTTCACGCGGGCTATCACCTCGCCCGCCTGCACCATCTGCCCGGCCTCCTTCTCTATCGTGGTGATGATGCCGCTGATCTGCGGCTTGATGTTCACCTCGTTGCGCGGCTCTATCTTTCCCGTCACGATGGTGGTCTTCCTCAAGTCGAGGTATTTCGGACTGAACTCATTGTATGCCGTTGGCTGCGGACGCGACTGCAACCAAAGGAAGATAAAGGTGCCGATGAATATCAAGGCGATGATTCCGGCAATGACAAACTTGATGTATTTCTTCATAACTGCTTGGATTTTCTAATCTTTCTTCTTTTTGGAGGGATTTATGAGGGGGGATGGAGTGGATGGGGGCATGGGAGAGATGGGGCGAAAGGAGCTCTCGGGAGAGGAGGGGCTTGACGCCCATTGGCTCCTACTCATCCCTCATGGCGTCGACAGGCTTGATGTTCATGGCGCGCAGGGCTGGGGCGAGACCCGCCAACACGCCCAACACGCAGAGCATGGCCATGGCTCCGAGGGCCGTCCAAAAACCTATCTGGAAGTGGGCGGCGACAATGCCGTTGGCGGTGTTGGCCAGCTGCAGCATCTGCAGCACAACCACGGCGAAGAGGATGCCGCTCATCCCCGCCACGATGGTGAGCAGGATGCTCTCGCTGACGATCTGGGCCAGGATGTTGCGCGGCGTGGCTCCGATGGCGCGGCGGATGCCAATCTCGATGGTGCGCTCACGCACGGTCACCATCATGATGTTGCTCACCCCGATGGCTCCAGCCAAGAGCGTGCCGATGCCCACAAGCCACACCAGGAAGTTGACGCCGCTGAACAGGCTGTCCATCATGCCAAAGAGCACTTCCGTGTTGAACACCATGATGCCCTGCTCGTCGGTGGGGTCGATGTCGTGGGCGCGGGCTATGACCTCGCGGATGCGCTGGCTGACGGCTCCCATCTTCACGCCCTGCTGCGCCGTCATGGCTATCATGGCCACGGCGTCGCCCATGTTGTAGGCCTGCTGCATGAGCGAGAGGGGCAGGTACACCGTCTCCTCAGCGCGGCCTCCGATGTTCATGTTGCCCGCACTGGCGTCCACGCCCACTACCTGGTAATAGGTGGAGTCGAGCCTCACCATCTGCCCGCAGGGATTGCCGCCACCGGGAAACAGGGTGCTGTAGATCTTCTTGCCCAGCACGCACACCTTGCGGCGCTGCATCTGGTCCATGCTGTTGATGTAGCGGCCATAGATGAGGCGCGGCTCCTCCACGCGGGCATAGTCGTCGCGCACGCCCTTCACGCCGCACGAGGCCTTCTTGTCGCCAAACACGGCGTTGGTGCCGCCTTGGAACGTGATGGGTGTGACCACTTTCAGCTCTGGCACGTTCTCCTGCAGCCGCTCCACGTCCTTGGTGGTCATGTTCCATTGCCTTCCCTTGCGGAAACCATGGTAGGGCTTGGTGGTGCTCTGCGCCCACACCATGGCCGAGTTGGTGGCGAAGCCCTTGAAGTTGGCCGACAGCTTCTCCTGCAATCCTGCGCCGCCACCTATCAGTCCCACGAGCATGAACACGCCCCAGAACACGCCGAAGCCGGTGAGGAACGTGCGTCCCTTGTTGCGCGTCAGCGTGTCGAGGATTTCCTTGTAAGTATCGATGTCGATTTTCATTCGGTTTTGAAGTTCGTCCCCTGCCACAGGGAGTTAGGAGGAAATAGGAGAATCCAGCGCCCGCCGCCCGCTCTTGGCGGGCTTGGCGGATGAGGAGAAACGGGCCTCGGGGCCATGTCGCAGCCCGCGGCGCCCGGCTATTCGGCCCTCAGCGCCTCTATGGGACGGATGTGGGCAGCCCGGCGGGCAGGGATGAGGCCTGCGCAGGTGCCGGCCACAACCATCACGACGAGAGCCTCGAAGCACACGTCGAAGCCCACGGTGGGATTGAGGAACATGGTGGCTTGGAACAGTCCCGTGTCCACCTGCTGGTGGCCGGCCGTGGCATTCATGTACTCGTTGGCGGCGATGCCCGCCACCATGCCCATGAAGCCGAACACGGTGGTGATGACGACGCTCTCCACGATGATGAGCCTCAGGATGCTGCGGGGCTTGGCCCCGATGGCCTTGCGGATGCCAAACTCGCGCGTGCGCTCCTTCACCGAGATGAGCATGATGTTGCTCACGCCCACGATGCCCGAGAGCAACGTGAAGAGGCCGATGATCCACAGAGCCGTGCGCACCATGCCCATGCCCATGTTCATCTGCAGGTTCTGCGTGAAGCGGTTCCATATCCACACGGCGTTGTCGTCGTCGGGGGCGGCGTCGTGCATGGCGTTGAGCTTGGCCTTGTAGCGCTGCTCGAAGTCCTCATTGGCCCGCATGGAGTTCAGCCCGTGGAAAGTGAACATGATGTTGCCCACCTTGTCGCCGCTGTTGTAGAGGGTCCTGAATGTGGTGAACGGAATGTAGGCGTCGTTGCCCATCATGCTCTGGTCGCTCTTGTAGACGCCGGCCACGCGGAACGCCAGCCCTCCTATCTTCACCGTCTGCCCCACCACGTCTTGGGTCGTGTTGTCAGTAAGGTCCCTGACGGTCTGCTCGCTCAGCACCACCACCTTGCGCCTGTTTTCCATGTCCAGCTCATTGATGAACCTTCCGGCCAGAATGTCGCGCTTGTTGATTCTCGCCGCATTGGGATAGACGCCACTGAGCTGGATGTTGGTGTAGTTCTGCCCCAACGTTGCCGTGAGGGCAGAGTCGCTCTGCTGCTCTGCGCCCACGTCGTCCACGTTGTCGCTGAAGGAGCGGCGGGTGGCGGCCATATCCTTGTCGTCGAGCTCTATCGCCCTGCCTTCCTGCAGTCCCTTGTAGCCCTTCGAGGTCTGGCCTCCAAACACCATCATGGAGTTGGAGAGGAAGTGGTCGGAGTTGCTCGTCAGGGCGTTGATGAGCCCATTGCCCGCGCCCAACAGGAAGATGAGCATGAAGATTCCCCACGCCACGGCAAAGCCCGTGAGCGCGGTGCGCAGCTTGTTGCGCCGCATGGTGGCCCATATCTCGGTGATGATGTCTCTCATTTCATGATTCCGTTGATGCCGAAAGGACTGGCCTTGTGGTCCTTGTTCTCTTCTATCTTGCCGATGACTCCGTCCTTGATGTGGATGATTTTGTTGGTCTCATTGGCCACTCCGCTCTCGTGGGTCACGACGATGATGGTCTTGTTCTGTTCCTGGTTGAGCTGTTTGAGCAGTTCCATCACCTCCACCGAAGTCTTGGAGTCCAAGGCTCCCGTGGGTTCGTCGGCCAGGATGAGGCGTGGCTGTGTGATGAGGGCTCGGGCAATGGCCACGCGCTGCTTCTGGCCGCCGCTCATCTCGTTGGGATAATGTTCCGCCCAAGGCGCGAGGTCGAGCCTTTCAAGGTATTCCATGGCCAAGGCCCGACGCTTCTTGCGGCCCACGCCCTGATAGAACAGCGGCAGCTCAACGTTCTCCACGGCCGTCTTGAAGCCTATGAGGTTGAAGCTCTGGAAGATGAAGCCGATGAGCCGGTTGCGGTATTCCGCGGCGCGGGTCTCCGAGAGGTCCTTGATGAGCGTTCCGTCGATGCGGTACTCGCCGCTGTCGTAGTTGTCGAGAATGCCAAGGATGTTGAGCAGCGTGGACTTTCCCGAGCCTGAGGCGCCCATAATCGACACAAACTCGCCCTCCTCAACGCTCAGGTTGATGCCCTTCAGCACGTGGAGGGGCTGTGCGCCGAAGTAGGTCTTGTTGATGTCCTTGAGTTCTATCATGCTCATAGTGTAGCCGTTGTTTGGTGGATGGCCCCACCGGAGGCGGTGGGATATGCCTTTTTCATTGCATACAGCCCAAGGCGTTCATTGCATTTTGAACGTGATGGGCAGGACAAAGGCCGTTTTCACTTTCTTTCCGAAGCTGCGGCCGGGCTTCCAGACGGGCATGGTGCTCACCACGCGCTTGGCCTCATTGGCAAACAGCGTGGCGCACTCCTCGGCGATGCGCTGGCGGTCTTCGGGATTGTGCTTGCCAAAGGGAGCTTTGCGGATGGCCGAAAGGTTGTTTTCTTTGATGCTGATATTGGAAATCTGTCCCAGCGTATCCACTGCGAACGAGACCCTCACCTTGGATTGCAGTCCCATTTCCATAGCCTTGGTGGGATAGCGGACGTTCTGCGCCAAATAGTTCCCCAGCGCGTCTAACCCTCCCGTAAATTCGGGCAACTCCACAGCCTTGGGCGCGTTGGGGTCGAGTTTCGACAGGTCGAGATGCTTTATCGCAGATTCCAGCTTGTCTATCATCACGGTAGACAGCTCCACACGCCCTTGGGGGTCGATGAGAATCATGGAGGGAATCCACTTCACGCCGTAGAGGCGGCTGATCTCTGCGTCGTGGAACTTCCTGTCCTGGCAGAGCTTGAAGCCTCCCAACTTGTGGTCGCTGAGGTAGCGGTTCATCTTTGCCGTGTCGCCGTCGAAAGAGATATGTATGAAAGTCAGCTCTTCTCCTTTTTCAAAATTGTCAAAGTCCTTGTCCAGCTTCTCCATCTCGGGCATATCCTTGCGGCAGTCGGGACACCAGGAAGCCCAGAAGTGCAGCACGACATAGTGGCCGCGCATGTCGCTGAGCCGAATGTTGGCGGCGGAGTCCACCAAAAAGTCGGGTGCCAAAGAGCCTGGCTGCGGCATGGTGGTGGCGTATTTGGCGTCCAAGTCGTCGCCGGCGATTTGCGCGCTTGTGGTCAGTGCCAGCAATAACAGCAAAAAGAGTGTCAATGTCTTTCTCATAATGGAAACGATAGAATCATAAATGTTGTTTGATTTTGCAAAGATAGCAATTCCCTCCCAAGCGGCAAACTTTTTGCCATTACTTTTCAAATAAAAACATGCCATGGATTCCCCAGCAAGCGCGGGGGCTTGGTCAAATGGGACCCACCTCTAAGGGCGAGCACGAAACCCACCATGCCCACCACAAACAGATGGAGCCATCCTTTGCCGTACAAAGCTGGGTACAATAAAGGCTGGTTCTATAAATTAGGCTGATAAAATAATCGATAAAGTGGAATTGTCGTTTCGGTCGTCTTCTGCATCTATCGGTCTCAAAACGTCAAGTCTCATCGGTCGTGTAGCCCGCTACACTCCCTCTTCAACTTACGTTTTGA
>SFCY01000128.1 GCA_004558865.1 Bacteroidales bacterium | reverse complement strand
GACGCTGATACAAAGGGTTTTCTGGGTTTTGGTTTTAAAAACTAAAATGCACTGGATTTGTCGGGTGCGACGATATTTTCTGGTACACCATATTGGACAGCCTAATTATTTTCCCTTTGTTGAATCCCGTTGGGAAAAAATTTGTATATTTGCAAGGTCAACATTCAACCAACAACTATGCAAGCAATTATATTGGCAGCCGGAATGGGCAAGCGCCTGGGCGAATACACAAAAGAGAACACCAAATGCATGCTTCCCGTCAACGGCGAGAGGCTCATCGACAGGATGCTCGGGCAGCTCTCGAAGTTCGACTTGGCGCGGGTGGTCATCGTTGTGGGCTACCAGGCCGACAACCTCATCCGGCACATCGGCCACCGCTATGACGGCGCGCTGAACATAGAATACGTGCGCAACGACATCTACGACAAGACCAACAACATCTTCTCGCTCTCGCTGGCCAAGGACAAGCTCATGGAGGACGACACGCTGCTCCTTGAGTCGGACCTGATTTTCGAGGACAGGATGCTGAGGCTGCTCGTAGACAACCCCTACCCCAACCTGGCCTTGGTGAGCAAGTATGAGTCGTGGATGGACGGCACGGTGGTGAGAATCGACGACGACAACAACATCGTGGACTTCGTCACCAAGCAGGCCTTCAACTACAGCGAGGTGGACTCCTACTACAAAACTGTCAACATCTACAAGTTCAGCAAAGCATTCTCCACCCACAAGTACGTGCCGTTCCTCAATGCCTACTGTGAGGCGCTGGGCCAGAACGAATACTACGAGCAGGTGCTGCGCGTCATATCGTTCCTCAACTCCTCCGACATGAAGGCTCTGCCCGTGGGAAACGGCAAGTGGTATGAGATAGACGACATACAGGACAAGGACATCGCCGAGACGATATTCGCCTCCAACGACGAGCTGATGCACCGCTACAACATGCGCTACGGAGGCCACTGGAGGTTTCCCAAGCTCATCGACTTCTGCTATCTCGTCAACCCCTACTTCCCCACCCAGCGGATGAAGGACGAGATGCGGGCCAACTTCGACACGCTGCTCACGGAATACCCGTCGGGCATGTATGTCAACTCGATGTTGGCAGCCAAGTATTTCGGCATCCGCCAAGAATGCACGGTCGTGGGCAACGGCGCCGCAGAACTCATCAAAAGCCTTGCAGCCAGGCTGAAGGGCAACATGGGCGTCGTCTACCCCACCTTTGAGGAATATCCCAACAGGTTGCCCAAGGAGCGCATCGTGGCCTTCCTGCCGGACAGTCCCGACCTGTCGTACAGCGTGGACGAGCTCGAACGCCATTTTGCCGACAAGGACATAGAGGCCCTGCTCTTGGTCAATCCCGACAACCCGTCGGGCCATTTCATCCCGCCCGCCGATGTGCTGCGGCTGGCAAAGTGGTGCGGAGCAAGAAAGATAAAGCTCATCGCCGACGAGTCGTTTGTCGACTTCTCCGACGACTACGCCGCCAACACGCTGCTCAAAGACGAAATCCTCGAGGCCAACCCCAACCTCATCGTGATGAAGAGCATCTCCAAGTCCTACGGGGTGCCGGGACTGCGGCTGGGCGTGCTGGCTACCGCCGATACGGAACTTGTAGAGTGGATGAAGAAGGATGTGGCCATTTGGAACATCAATTCCTTTGCGGAATTCTACATGCAGATATTCGGCAAATACCAAGGCTTCTACCAAAAGGCGTGCGCCAAGTTCGTGGAGGAGCGCAAGCGATTCTACAAAGAGCTGCAGGCCATAGGCTACATCACCGTGGTCCCCACGCAGGCCAACTTCTTCCTTGTGCATGTGGACTCGCGCTACACCTCGGGGCAGCTCTCCGAACTGCTGCTCGAACGATACGACATCCTCGTCAAGGACTGCGACACGAAGACCGGACTGAAAGGAAAGAATTATGTGCGGATCGCCATTCGCGACACTCGCGACAACGACACGCTCATCCACGCTCTAAAGGAATTGGGAAAATGAGAATCTGCATTTGCGGCGGCGGCAACTTGGGACATGTCACGGCCGGCATGATGGCCCTGCACGGGGAAAACGAGGTGGCCATCCTCACACGCCGGCCCGAAAAGTGGGCCACCACCATCGGAATCTTGGAAAACGGCAAGCAAACCGACGCCCACCTGGCGCTTGTCACTTCCCAAGCGAGAGAAGCCATTCCACAGGCCGACATCGTAATGCTCTGCCTGCCCGGCTTCGCCATCGGGGAGGAGCTGCAGCGAATCAAGCCGTGGCTCTCGCCCCAGACGGCTGTAGGAGCCGTGTTCTGCAGCACGGGCTTCTTCTTCGAGGCCCACCGCCTACTGCCGCCCGCCACTCCCCTCTTCGGATTCCAACGCGTGCCATACATCAGCCGCATCGTCGACTACGGTCGACAGGCCGAGCTGAAAGGCCGCAAGAGACAATTGGTCATGGCGGTGGAAAACATTCCCCAAGCCGAGGCCTTCCGCCACAGCATGGCCGCGGCATTGGACACACCCATCCGACTGGCCGGGAGCTTCTATGAGGTGAGCCTCTCCAACAGCAATCCGCTCCTGCATCCCGCAAGGCTCTACACGCTCTTCAAGGATTGGCACGAGGGCGTTTTCTTCCCGCACAACCCACAATTCTACGGCGAGTGGACTGTGGAAGCCTCGGAGCTTTACATCGCCATGGACGGAGAATTTCAGGCCTTGCTGGGGATGCTGCCGATTGCCAAAGGGAGCATTCCAAGCGTCCTCGAATACTATGAGAGCAAAGACGCAGGGAGCCTGACCGAAAAAATAAGCCACATCCCGGCTTTCAAGGGCATCCTCTCACCCATGCTGCAGAGGGCAGAGGGCTTCATCCCCGACTTCACAAGCCGCTATTTCACGGAGGATTTCCCCTTTGGAATGCGCTTCATCGTAGAGACGGCCCACAGCCACCACTGCCCAATCCCCACGATTGAGAGGACTTTCGAGTGGGGAATGGAAAAGGTGACCCTGCCCCACCCTACTTGCGGAGGTCGGGATTGATGTAGACGGCGTGGACCTGCCGCTTGTCGACAGGCGGAATCTGCATGTAATCGCCAAAGAGGTCGCGCAGATAGGCGTCCGTGTCGGCTGGGGCGGGGAAGACGGAATCCTCAAAACGAATCGTCGTCAAGGGGAAGATGCTGCTTCGCCGATGCGTATTGCCCGTGCCATTGACAAGGGGTGCGGTGCCCATACGGCTCTTCTTGGGATAGAGCGACAACAATCCCCATATCAGCCAACCGACACACAGTTTGGCGCCGAACCAGAAGAACTCGGCAAAGGCGCGCAACGAGTAGCGGTGAAAATGATGGAGGATACTGTTCGACTTGGAAATGGTCGGAATAAGCTTATGAAAAAATCCTGGAGCTAAATCAGGATAGGGGACAAACGGAAAGATATCTACATAGATACCTTTCTTATAAGGAGTGACAAAATTGTCTCCACCCTCGATATAGAGCGACTGCAGGTCGCGGACCTTCACGATAGGCTCCTTGGCCGAAGGGTCGGTCTTGGTTGTCTGGAGGAACAGGCCGTCGGGCAGCTCCTTGGCGGCCACCCGCTCAAAGCGCCTCAAGTCGTCAAGCGGCATGACGATGTCGATGTCGTCGTCCCAAGGAATGAAGCCACCATGCCGCACGGCGCCCAACAGCGTACCGCTGTCGAGCCAGTATTGTATGCCATTGCGCTTGCAGATGCCGTCTATCACCTTGAGTATCTCCAGCTGCTTGAGCTGGCATGCGCGCAGGTTCTTCTCTGCGAGCTTTCTAAGCAATTCTTTATCGTCCATTTTCAATCATTTTTTCCACACAGTTTTCCTGTGACACCTCCAGAGTGTCGGCTCGCGTGTAGTCCTTTCCGTTGAAGTCGATCTCAAACACGGGGCTCGCCTCCCACTTCCGCTCCAACTGTTCCATCTTCAGCCCCTTGAACAGATCCTTGCGTCCCTCAAGATAGCATTTGATGGTAGAGACCAACAACGACTTGCCGAACCGGAGGGGACGGCTCAGGAAATGCACGCCCAGACTGCTGACCAACTGATCAACCAAGTCGGTCTTATCAGCGCAGTACATCTCTCCAGTGACAATCCTGGCAAAGTCCTGTATGCCGACAGGTTACTGCTTCATATTCTTCGTTTTTGGCAAATATACAAAAAGCATTGGAACAAAACACAATACGGCCGCTCCTCCTGCACCTCAGGCGGGGCGGCCGCATCTCGTGTCAGCCCACTTGGCTGCCGGGCTTCACCTGTCCGAGCGTGGTGGTGACGCTGAGCGAGCCGTCGAAGTTGGCGGCGCTCAGAATCATGCCCTGGCTCTCGATGCCCATCATCTTGCGTGGGGCGAGGTTGGCGATGAACAGCACGTCCTTGCCGATGAGCTCCTCGGGCTTGTACATCTTGGCAATGCCGCTGAGGATGGTGCGGTCCTGGCCCGAGCCGTCGTCGAGGGTGAACTGCAGCAGCTTGTTGCTCTTTTTCACGGGCTTGCAGTCCTTGATGTGGCCCACGCGGATGTCGAGCTTCTCAAAGTCGCCGAAGTCCACCGTGGGCTTCACGTCGGCGGCCTTGTATTGGGCGGCGGCAGCGGCGGCCTCGTTGGCCTTCTTCGTGGCGGCCAACTTGTCGAGCTGCTTCTGGATGGCCTCGTCCTCTATCTTCTCGAAGAGCAGGTGCGGCTCGCCGAGCTGCTTGCCGGGGTGGAGTAGGGTGGTGCTGCCCAATTCCGACCACTTGAAGTCTTCGAGCCCTATCATGCCGCGCAGGTCCTTGCTCGAGAAGGGCAGGAATGGCTCAAAGGCTATCGAGAGATTGGCCACGAGCTGCAGCGACAGGTAGAGGATGGTCTCCACGCGCTTGGGGTCGGTCTTCCACACCTTCCACGGCTCGCACTCGGTGATGTATTTGTTGCCGATGCGCGCCAAGTTCATGGCTTCTTTCTGTGCCTCGCGGAACTTGAAGCCGTCGAGCAGCTCCTCCATCTTGTCCTTCACATCGATAAACTCTTCCACAGCCTTCCGGTCCACGTCAAGCATCTCGCCGCAGGCCGGCACCTTGCCGTCCCAATACTTCTTGGTGAGCTGCAGGGCGCGGTTGACGAAGTTGCCGTAGATGGCCACCAATTCCGAGTTGTTGCGCTCCTGGAAGTCCTTCCACGTGAAGTTGTTGTCCTTGGTCTCCGGGGCGTTGGCGGTCAGCACATAGCGCAGCACGTCCTGCTTGCCGGGGAAGTCGCTGAGGTATTCGTGGAGCCACACGGCCCAGTTGCGCGAGGTGGAGATCTTGTCGTTCTCCAGATTCAGGAACTCGTTGGCCGGCACGTTGTCGGGCAGGATGTAGCCGCCATGGGCCTTGAGCATGGTGGGGAAGATGATGCAGTGGAACACGATGTTGTCCTTGCCGATGAAGTGCACCAGACGCGTCTCGGGGTCCTTCCACCACTTCTCCCACGAGCCCCATCGCCCGGGGTTGGAGTCGCACAGCTCCTTGGTGTTGCTGATGTAGCCTATGGGAGCGTCGAACCACACATACAGCACCTTGCCCTCAGCACCCTCCACAGGCACGGGGATTCCCCAGTCGAGGTCGCGCGTCATGGCGCGGGGCTGCAGGTCCATGTCGAGCCAGCTCTTGCACTGTCCGTACACATTGGGGCGCCACTCCTTGTGCTCCTCCAAGATCCATTTCTTCAGCCAGTCCTGGTATTCGTTCAGGGGCAGGTACCAGTTCTTGGTCTTGCGCACCACGGGCTTGGAGCCGCTGATGGTGGAGTGGGGGTTGATGAGTTCCATCGGCGAGAGGTCGCTGCCGCATTTCTCACACTGGTCGCCGTATGCGTTGGGGTTTCCGCAGTGGGGGCACTGGCCCATGATGTAGCGGTCGGCGAGAAACTGGTGGGCCTCCTCGTCGTAATACTGTTCCGTCTCCTTCTCTATGAGCTTGCCCTCGTCGTAGAGCTTGCGGAAGAAGTCGGAGGCCAGCTGGCTGTGTGTCTTCGATGTGGTGCGGCTGTAGATGTCGAACGAGATGCCAAACTGCTCAAACGAGTCCTTGATGAGCTTGTGGTAGCGGTCGCAGACGTCCTGTGGGGTGCAGCCTTCCTTCTTGGCGCGGATGGTGATGGGCACGCCGTGCTCGTCGCTTCCGCCGATGAACACCACGTCCTCGCCCTTCAGCCGAAGGTAGCGGGCGTAGATGTCGGCCGGCACGTACACGCCGGCCATGTGGCCGATGTGCACACCGCCGTTGGCGTAGGGGAGGGCCGCCGTGACGGTGGTGCGCTTGAATTTCAGAGGGAGTGTAGCGGGCTACACGACCGATGAGACTTGACGTTTTGAGACCGATAGATGCAGAAGACGACCGAAATAACATATATACATATCGGCTTGGCTTCTAAACCTAATTTTTAGAACTGGCCTTAATGGGCTGCCTCAGTTGTTCTCCTCGCCCATCTGCTCCCAGATTCTCAGGAAGCGGGCGTGGTCCACCTTGTTGGCATAGCGCACGCGGATGCCGGCGTCGCGCAGCGTGTCGTAGGCGTAGTCGCTGATCACGTCGGCGTAGACCTCATCCACGTCGCACTGGGCCATCACCTTGGCGGCGGTGCGCCCCACGGCCTTGGCGGCGAGTTTGGAATGATAGAGCATCTCAGGCTCATCATGCTGCAAATGGTACAAGGAGCGCACTCCCACGCCGTCGAATGTGTTCACCCTGCCGTCGTGCAGCACCACGAGGTTGCACTGTTCCGAGTTCAAGGTATCTATCAATTGGTCCATCATAAGGCTTTCAGTTTTAAAGGGTTGGATGACTGGTGGCCCTGCCACCACATTGATACCGCAAATATAAGATATTTTCTTGAAAGTCGACGCTTTTCATGGGCAGAATTTTCTAAAAAGTTGCCAAGAGCAAGCTCGCGCATCCGCTGCAGGGCCTACACAGGCGAAGACCCATCCGCAACCAACAGGCCCACAGATGGACACTGACTTGCACAGGAAATACTGTCCGTGTCAGTCTGTGAACGTCCGTGGCAAATGATAACTGCCACGGACAAGCACGGACTTGCACAGACGACCAATCAGTCCGTGTCTGTCTGTGAACGTCCGTGGCAAATGATAACTGCCACGGACAAGCACGGACCTGCACGGACAATTTCTCTTCAATAATTTTTGGGAAATTCGTGGGCAATTCATGACAATTCCATGTTGAAAAAGTTGGTTGGCTTTGCGAGGCAAGGCTTTCCGTCCATTTCTCACACGAATTTCCATGAATTGGCCATGAATTTTATATAGGAGGTGCGGCGTCCCCGCCGCACAATAATGCTTGGGACACCCTATTCGCGTGCTTGCACGGCGGAACGCCGTGCCTCCTACGTTCGCAGCGGGAAGACGCACATTCCTGCACGGCGGGACGCCGTGCCTCCTACTTGTCTGCAAACTTACACAATTTTTCTGAAATTCTCGGATTTTTCAAGGAAGAGTTTCTCGCAAAGCCGCAAAGAACGCAAAGAAAACGGTCGAACATTTCTTTAGGGCCAGCGCAAGGCACGGCCCCTGCAAGCGGATGCACGCGCCCCCATAGAAGGGCGATTGGTTCTCCCCTCCCTCTTAGGGAGGGGTAGGGGGCTGGGTCTTTGGGAGGGAGAGGCTTAGGGGTGGGTCTTTATTTTATCTTCCACTCTTCCACGGTGAACTTGTCGATGTCGAAGCGGATGCCGACCTCCACCACGCGGCGGCCGTCGGTGAGGTAGGGCGTGGCGTAGCCGCGGGCTTCGATCTGGTCGAGGGCGTGCTGCGCCGAGTCGCCCGTCTT
>SFCY01000127.1 GCA_004558865.1 Bacteroidales bacterium | reverse complement strand
AGGTTGTTTGACAATAGACATCACAAAGGGGGAAGCCCATGAAAAGGCCGGGAAGAAAAAACCATCAAGATTGTTTTGTTCTTCTACCGATTTGCACTACCTTTGCAGGACAAACATTACATCCCATTAGATGAAGATAGTTATCGGCATAGACGTGGGCATCAGCACCACAAAGATTGTTGGGATAGACCAGCAGGGAACGGTGATCTCCCCCATACGCATCAAGGCTACGGACCCCGTGACCTCGCTCTACGGCGCCTTTGGAAAGTATCTCTACGACAACGGGATACAGCTCGACGATGTGGAGCATGTGATGATAACCGGTGTGGGAGCGGCCTACGTGGACTCGCCCATCTACGGACTGCCCACCGACAAGACCGAGGAGTTCATCGCCGACGGTCTGGGCGCGCGCTACGAGTCGGAGCTGGAACGCATGATAGTGGTGAGCATGGGCACAGGCACCTCGCTGGTGCAATGCGACGAGGAGGGAATACGCCACATCGGCGGCATCGGCATTGGCGGCGGCACGCTTGCCGGACTCTCACGGGTGCTGCTCCAGACCGACGACGTGAAGCAGGTGTCGTCGCTCGCCATGCGGGGCGACATATCCCACATCAACCTGCTCATAGGCGACATCAGCGCCAATCCCCTGCCGGGACTGCCCAAGAACGCCACAGCCTCGCTCTTCGGCAACGCAGCCAGCAACGCCTCGCGCGAGGACATCGCCGTGGGCATCATCTACACGGTGTTGCAGGCCATCGGCTCGGCCACAATCCTATCGTCGCTGCGAAGCGGCATACGCGAGTTTGTCCTCATCGGCAACCTCACGCTGCTGCCCCAATGCAAGGAAGTGTTTCCTGCCATGGAGAAGCTCTACAAGGTGAGGTTCAACATTCCAAAATACAGCGAGTTCTGCACGGCCATCGGTGCGGCCCTTTCCTACACGGGGACAGACTGACGGCCGGCGGCCCCATTGCTGCGGCACACGCCGTGGCCAACCGCCGGGACCAGCCCGACGACCAGTCCTGACAAAGACAGGAGTTGCACAGCCTTGGCAGGCGATGCAACTCCTGTTTGTTTGCCCCGTGGGGCTGTAGACTTGAGGAAGCGGCAGGCGTCAGCGGAGGAAAATCACCTGCTGTGTGGCCATCCCCGACTGGAACTTGGTCTTGAAGGCTCCATACTGGTCGTAGACCCACAGCTCGCAGGGACCCGTGTAGCTCTGGTTGACGATATAGAGATAGCCACTTTGGGGCGAGACGCTCACCTGGCCTATGTTGCCGGGAGTCTGGGAGAGCTTGATGTCTGTCTTCTTGCCCGAAGAGACATTGTAGCGGTAGATGCCGTCGTATTCGGGATGTCCATAGACGGCAGAGACGCACACGATGTCGTCGTTGAGCTTGTCGTAGGCGATGGAAGTGCCGTGGCCGATCTCCGTCACCTTGCCGGTCGCAGCGTCCAGCATTTGCAGGATGTTGTCGCTGTAGTCGAGGTTACTCACGAAGAACACCTTGCTGCCCACGGCAACCATCTGGCTGTAAGGGTTGAGGCCCACCTCGATGTCCTTGGTTTTCTTGAAGCTCTTCAGGTCCACCTCGGCCAGATACTTGCCGTTGCCGCTCATATCATAGTTGGACAGGGCCGCATAGAGCTTGCCGTCGGCGATGGCCACAGCCTCGGGATAGGCTCCCACCTTCACGCTGTCGGTAATCCGGTAGGTGTCGCGGTTCATCTTGTAGACGTAGCCGTTGTAGGCCGAGAAGTAGACATCGCTTCCCTCTCCGGTGATGTAGCGGGGCTGCACATTGGGCAACAGCTGCACGTGGAGCTCCTTGCCCTTGGTGTCGAGCACGCTAATTTTTGAGGAAGTGGTGCTGGTGACGAAAACAAGGCCATCCCGCCCATCGGCGGACACAGTGATGTAGGCGTCCTGGGCGTCGCCAATGCCCTTGTTGTTCTCCTGCTTGTAGATGTCGAGATAAGAGGGCGTGTCGGTGTGCACTCCCTGGATGGCTCCAATGGTGCCGTCGTTGGCACCCCAGTTGCCGTTGTTGACCACGTAGGCGTCGTAAGACTTCTCCACGGGGATCTCCGGTGTCCTGTTGTCATCGTCGTCGTCGCTACAAGAGGTGAGAGCAAACGTGGCTGTGAGCATCAGCCCAACAGCCCAAATCAATTTTCTATTCATTTTCTCCATATTTTGTTTTAGAATTGATAAGTCAGAGAGGTGCGCCAGTTGAGGCCGGGCATGGGGTAGAACCTCACCACCTCGTAGTTGCCGCCGCCTATGTTGCGCATGTCGAGCTGAATCCGCCAACGGCGCCAACGGCGCGAGAGCGACACGCTGTGGTCGGCGAACGACGGCATGCGCGTATCGGTGGAGTTGTAGCCCGAGGAATAGCGGCGGCCCGTGAAGAGCAGGTTGTAGGCCACATCCACCCAAGGCGTATGGACCGATACCGAGGCCGAGGCCGAATATTGCGGGGTGTAGGCCAACTGGTGGCCAAAGAACAGGTCTTGGCGGCAGCTGCGGTCCTGGGCATGGATCCAACTGCCCGAGAGCTGCACGAAGGTGTTCCAGTCCTTGCCCCACAGCAGTTGGGCGGCGGCCGTGAGGTCAACGCCCGTCGTGCGCACACGGCCGATGTTCTGCATTTTCCAGATGAACATGGTGGGCACAGCCTGTATCTTGTCGGTCACGTTGCCCCAATATGCGTCGGCGGTGAGCGATATGTAGTCGGCCACGGATGAGACATGGCGGTTCCAAGTGAGCCCTACGTTCCATTGGCGGGTCTTCTCGGGCCGCAGATTGGCGTTGCCGATGAGCCGATAGTAGAGGTCGTTGAGGGTTGGAGTACGGAAGATGTCCTTGTAGGATGCGCGCAGCCGCAGGTTGCCGGCCAAGCGCCAAGTGAGGCTCAGGGCCGGGGAGAGCCTGTGGCAGTCGTTGCCCGAGGAGCCGGTGCGCACATGCTCGTCGACCACCGTGTTGAGCAGCGAGGCACCCACTTGCCACCGTCCCCTCTCATAGAGGACAGAGAGCGACGTGAGCCACGTGCTGCGCCAGGGATAGGGACAATTGGCCAATGTCGTACTGAGGTGGTTGTAGAGATAGTCTTGGGCCAGGGCCACGTGCAGCCCCTCGAAGGCGTTCCACAGGCCTGTGGCCGTGAGATACACCTCATTTTGGCGAAACTTGTCCACCGTCTCACGGGCGGCGTCGCGGTTGTAGTCGCGGTTCCATTGATAGTTCCATTTTGCGGCGGCCTTCATCTGCCATGCCCCGTCCTGCCGATTCTCATAGCTGAGTTGGGCAAAGGCATTGCGGTCAGTGAGACGCTCTGCGCTGTAGGGATTGTCGTAGACCACGCCGCCGGGAAGGCCCCGCTTGGAGTTGAAACCATAGACCTTGGCTCGCAACGACTGGCCACGGCCCATCTTGTAGTTGGCGTTGAGCTCGGCGTGCCAGATGCTCGCGTCGCTGTTGTAGCGCTTGGTGTGGATGCGCTGCACGCCATTATATAAGGTATAGGGATAGTTGCCGTCGGCACGCTGCCAGTCGCAGAAGGCGGCCAGCGTGAGCCTTTTGCCCGCAGGCTGCACCCAAAGGGCAGAGGGGGCGAGTTGGCCGAAGGAGCCCACACGCAGGTTGGCCTCCACCATAGCCGTGTCGGAATGGAGGGGCAGAGTCTCGATGTTGAGCGTAGCGGCCGATGCGTATTGGCGCGCGCTGACGAAGATGTCGTCCTGCTGGCCTATGGAGAGCCACAACAGGGAGACGTTGTCGAGGGCGAAGCGCGAGATGTCAACCTGCCCCGACTGGCTGTTGCCCACCATCACTCCGTCGTAGCTCACCCCCGTGTGCATGGCTCCCAATCCGCGCACTCCCACCGTCTTGAGACCACCAATGCCGCCATAGTCCTTCACCTGCACACCCGCGAAGTGCTTCACGGCCTCAGCCACATCAGCCACACCCATTCGCCTCAGCTCTTCATGGGAGAAGAGCTGCAGGGGCGAGCCGGCCCGCATGGTGGAGAGCCGCGCCGAGGCTGTCACCACAACGCTCTGCAGCGTGTGGAGGCTGTCGGGTACAATGGCAGAGGCGCTCAAGGCCGACATCGGCACGAGCAGCGACAACAGCAGTTTCTTTCGCAATCTACTATATATATAATAAGGTATGGATTCCCAGCTTTCCTCGAAACGTGGGAAACGCAAATCGCAACGGCAGGTCTTCTGGCTCGCGGCCCAGAACGAACGCCTTCCCGACATACCCTCCGAAAGGTGGTCAGTGGCTCCATGTTCGTTCTGACAAAAGGCCGCACACAGCAGCGGGACTGTCCGGGATTCCCACCCGGTTCCCTCTTTGTCACACAAGGGTGAACCAATTGCGCTTGCAAACTTACATAAAAAAATCGAGAAACAGGTCAAAACCCCCATTTATTTTCTCCAATCTCCTCCCCTACCAACATTGACGAATGTTGGAAAACGGGCCATTTGCCGCCCTGTTTCCCGCTCCATTTCTCCACTGTTAGCCTTAAACGTCACCTTTTTGGGTAAAAAAGTTGGTTTTCCTTTTTGCATTATCATTTTTTTATTACCTTTGTCCGTCGGAAGCCACAAGCCTTGAGAGACTCGGCCAACAAGGAAAAATCAAGAACTAAAACAACAAATATTATTAACTAACTTTATTACATCGTAATGTCAGACACAGTACACAAGGTTCTGTCAGGTGATTTCAACAAGAAAAAGGCTCTGATGTTCCTCATCACGGCCATCATCACCTTGATTGTGTGGAACCTGCCCTCCTCATCGTTTGGTATTGATGGACTCACCGTAGTCCAGCAACGCGTCATCGCCATCTTCGTCATGGCAGTCCTCCTATGGCTTACCGAAGCTATCCCGGCTTGGGCAACCTCCGTGACCATCATCTTCGTCTTGTTGTTCTGCGTGAGCAACTCGTCGTTCAACTTCATGCAGGGTTCCGAAGGCGAATACGGCCAGCTGCTCGACTACCAAGGCGTGATGGCCTGCTTCGCCGACCCGACGATCATTCTCTTCTTGGGTGGCTTCATCCTCGCCATCGCGGCTTCCAAGTCGGGACTCGACGTGATGCTGGCCCGCTTCCTGCTCAAGCTGTTCGGCCATAAGAGCGAGAACGTGCTGTTGGGATTCCTCATCATCACGGGCATCTTCTCCATGTTCATCTCCAACACGGCCACAGCAGCCATGATGCTCACGTTCCTGGCGCCGGTGTTCAAGACTCTTCCCGCCAACGGCAAAGGAAGGATTGCGCTGACCATGGCCATCCCCATCGGAGCCAACCTCGGCGGTATGGGAACGCCCATCGGTACTCCCCCCAACGCCTTCGCCTTCAAGGTGCTCAACGACCCTAACGGCCTCAACATGAACTTGGGATTCTTCGACTGGGCCATGATAATGATTCCGCTGGTCATCGTGCTCCTCGTCATCGCGTGGCTCATGCTCCGCTGGTTCTTCCCCTTCTCGCAGAAGACCATCGAAATCAAGATTGAGGGCGGCGGCGAGTGGAACTGGCGCACCTGGGTGGTCGCCATCACCTTCTTCATGACCATTGTCATGTGGATTTGCGGGAAGCAATTGGGCGTCAACGCCAACACGGTGGCCATGTTCCCCATTGCTGTGTTCGCCTTCACGGGCGTCATCACGGGCAAGGACTTGCAGGACATCGACTGGGGCGTCATCTGGATGGTCGCCGGCGGCTTCGCCCTCGGTCTGGCCATGAACGGAACAGGACTGGCCAAGGTGGCCGTGGAGAGCATCCCCTTCGGGAGCTGGAGCCCCATCGTCATCCTCATCATCGCCGGCCTGGTGTGCTTCCTGCTGTCCAACTTCATTTCCAACACCGCCACGGCCGCTCTGCTCATCCCCATCCTGACGGTGGTCTGCGCCGGCATGGGCGACAAGCTCAACGTTATTGGTGGCACCTCCACCGTGTTGATTGGCATTGCAGTGGCTGCCTCGGCGGCCATGTCGCTGCCCATCTCCACACCCCCAAATGCCATCGCCTACTCTACGGGACTCATCAACCAAAAGGATATGATGAAAGCAGGGCTCATCGTGGGAGTCATCAGCCTCGTCATTGGCTTCGCAGCACTGATAGTGGTCTGCAAGGCCGGCCTACTTTAATCGGATAGTATCTTTAGTCAACGCTATAGGGCGCGTTCCCACCTCTGGGGGCGCGCCCCTTGTGTTTGCTGTCTTCACAGTGGCGGTTGCTTACGGTCGGTTCTAAAAATTAGGTCGCGGCGTAGTCTGCAAGATATCGAGTCTCAAAACGTAAGTTGAAGAGGGAGTGTAGCGGGCTACACAACCGATGAGACTTGACGTTTTGAGACCGATAGATGCAGAAGACGACCGAAACAACATGTATCCTTATCGGCTTGGTTTATAAACCTAATTTTCCTAGAATCCGCAGCACTTTAATTTAGATTTATTTATAAGTTCCTGAGCAGCAAAATGTTGCTCAGGATTTTGCCATGTCGAAAATTTCACTTAAC
>SFCY01000126.1 GCA_004558865.1 Bacteroidales bacterium | reverse complement strand
TCGGTCGTGTAGCCCGCTACACTCCCTCTTCAACTTACGTTTTGAATCCCGATATCTTGCAGAATACGACTCGACCTAATTTATAGAACCAGCCTTAAACAAAAAATAGTCCCATGCCGGTTGGCAGGGGACTATGAGGTTTGTGTGCGTGGATTAATTCTTTCCGCATGCCGGGCTTATCTCACCGTGATGAGGTAGTAGTTTTTCTTGCCCCTCTGCACGAGCAGGTACTTGCCGTCGATGAGGTCGTCGGTGGTGATTGGGCGGTCAAAGGCGTTGAGCTTCTCCTTGTTCAGGCTCACGCCGTTGCCCTTCACCATCTTGCGCATCTCGCTCTTGCTGGGGAATATCTGCCATCCATCACGGCAGAACACGTCTACGGCGGGCTGTCCGAGCTGGTCCTTGTCGAGATCGTAGTGGGGCACGTCCTTGAACACGTCGTTGAGCGTGGCCTCGTCGAGTTGGGCCAGGCTGTCCTTGGTGGCCTTGCCGAAGAGGATGTTGCTGGCTGCGATGGCCATGTCGAGGTCGTCCTTGCCGTGCACCATGGTGGTGACCTCCTCTGCCAGGCGGCGCTGCAGCGTGCGGCGACCAGGATCCTGCCGGTGCTCCTCTATGAGGGCGTTGATGGTGGCTTGGTCGAGGTCGGTGAATATCTTGATGTAGCGTTCTGCGTCGTCGTCGGTCACGTTGAGCCAGAACTGGTAGAACGCGTAGGGTGTGGTGCGGTTGCGGTCGAGCCACACGTTGCCGCTCTCGGTCTTGCCGAACTTCTTGCCGTCGGCCTTGGTGATGAGCGGGCAGGTGAGGCAGTAGGCCTCTGCCTCGTTGCCCAGGGTGCGTCGGATGAGCTCCGTGCCGGTGGTCATGTTGCCCCACTGGTCGTTGCCGCCGAGCTGCAGGCGCACGCCATGCTTGCGGTAGAGGTAGAGGAAGTCATATCCCTGCAGCAGCTGGTAGGTGAACTCGGTGAAGGAGAGTCCGTCGCGTGCCTCGCCGTTGAGCCGCTTCTGCACGCTGTCCTTGGCCATCATGTAGTTCACGGTGATGTGCTTGCCCACATCGCGCACGAAGTCGAGGAAGCGGTAGTCCTTCATCCAGTCGTAGTTGTTGACCAGCTCGGCCTTGTTGGGCTCGTCGCCGTCGAAGTCGAGGAAGCGGCTCACCTGTTTCTTGATGGCCTCCTGGTTGTGGTAGAGCGTGTCCTGGTCGAGCAGGTTGCGCTCCTGGCTCTTGCCGGATGGGTCGCCGATCATTCCCGTGGCGCCGCCCACGAGCAGGTAGGGCTTGTGGCCGCAGCGCTGGAAGTGGCGCAGCATCATGATGCCGCAGAGGTGGCCTATATGAAGAGAGTCGGCGGTGGGGTCGGTGCCGAGATATCCAGACGTGAGATGGGTCTTGAGGTATTCTTCAGTACCAGGCATGATTTGCGCGAGCATGCCACGCCATTTGAGTTCTTCTACGAAATTCTTCATTGTGATAGCTATTATATTTTCATAATGTGTTGGCTGAGGAGCGTCACGGCACGGGGTCGTAGCCGCTTCCGCCCCAGGGATTGCAGCGGAGTATTCGCCATAGGGCCAAGAGGAGTCCCTTTATGGGGCCATACTTGAGCAATGCCTGGCGGGCGTATTCTGAGCAGGTGGGCGTGAACCGGCAGGAGGGCGGCGTGAAGGGCGTGATGCATTTCTGGTAGAACAGGATGGGCAGCACGAGCGCCCACGTCAGCGGAAGCCCCATCATGTAGAGCACCCTGCCCATCTTGCTGCGCTGTCTTGGCCGGGGCGTGTCGCTCATAGCCTCTCCCCCATTCTGTGGAGAAGCTTCTCCACCTTTCGCTCCACCTCTTCCGAGTCGTGCAGGCTGTCGTCGAGCCAGATGAAGGCCACGTCCATGGTCTCGCCCCTCTCGCCCAGCTTGTCGAGGAGCAGGTGCTTGTTCAGTCTGAAGGCTTCCCTCACCTGCCTCTTCACCCGGTTGCGCTTGACGGCGCGCTTGAAGCACTTCTTCGGCACGCTGACGAGCAGCTGCAGGACTTCCTCGTCGGCGAACCGCTTGCGGCACACGTATACGGCCCTGAGGGGAAAGACGGTCATGCTGCGGTGGGAGCTGCTGCCAAACAGTTCCTCTATGGCGGTGCGGCTGCACAGCCTTTCGTTCTTGCTCAGGGTGTTGCCGGTCATGGGCGCCAAGTCTCCTACTTGCTGTTCTCTTTCAGATAGGCCTTCAGGGCCGATGTCATGGAGGGATAGTTCTTCGAGGGGGCCTGCAGGTCGAGGCGCAGCCCCTCGGCCTCCACGGCGTTGGCCGTGGCCGGCCCAAAGGCGGCTATCTTGATGTCGCCCTGCTTGAAGTCGGGGAAGTTCTTCTTCAGCGCCTTCACGCCAGTGGGGCTGAAGAAGGCTATGAGGTCGAAGTCGAACTTCTTCTTCTGCTCCTCGGTGAAGTCGTTGCTCACGGTGGTGTACATCACGCACTCCTTGTGCTGCAGCTTCTTGCTGTCGAGTAGCTTGGCGATGCTGTCGTTGTGGACGCTGCTCAACGGCACGAGGTATTTCTCGCCCTTGTGCTTCGCCATCTGTGGCAGCAGGTCGTCGATCTTTCCCGTGTTGCCGAAGAAGATCTTGCGCTTGCGATACTGCACATACTTCTGGATGTAGAGCGCGATGGTCTCGATGACGCAGAAATACTTCATGTCCTCTGGGATGGTGATGCGCATTTCCTTGGCCAGTTTGAAGTAGTTGTCGATGGCATGGCGCGAGGTGAACACCACGGCGGAATAGTCGAGCAGGTTGATGCGCTGCTGACGGAATTCCTTGGCTGTGAGGCCTTCCACCTTGAAGAAGGGATGGAAGACACACTCAACCCCAAATTCCTTCTCTATGTCATAATAAGGCGACTTGTCACTTGCCGGCTTGGGCTGTGAAATGAGTATTTTCTTAATCATCGGATCCTATAATGTTATTCTCAGAAAGTTACTTACATATAGCAATATGCCCGCCAAGATGCAGGCGGGGACAATTTCAAGCGCACAAAAGTACAAAATATTTTGCAGATAGACGTTTTTCTTCCTAAAAAAGATGACCGTGGAGCGGTAAAGCGTTAGTAATTTGACAATTCCAACCACGGCGATGATATACAGAAGCATCTTCGTGGGGTTGGTCTTGAGATAGGCGCAGAGCAGCACCGCGGGCAGCAGCAGCACACCCTCGGTGGAGACCAAGAAGAGGTAGGCGTGGGCCCAGAGGCTCGTCTGCTTGCGATTGAAGAACACCCAGCCCGTAATCCAATAGAGCAGCAGCTTCACGAAGAAGTAGGCCGCCACGATTCCCGTATAGATGGCTATCTCCTTGTATTTGTCGGTGAAGTTGACGCTCGTGTCGCCATTGTGCCAATAGAAGAAGTAGAGCAGGGCCACGAGCAGGGAGGTCTGCAGGGCGAGGAAGAGCTGGAAGCGCACCTCGTTGGAGGTCTCGGTGATGTCGCTGAACTCGCGCCGGGGCGCTGAGAAGAAGCTCTTGGCCTGGCGTGCGATGAAGCGGTGGCTCTGGGCCGAGGCGAAGAGGGCCAGCAGGAAGCAGGCCAGGAGCAGCGAGGTGATGAAGTTGTCGTTGGCGATGTTGTAGGGCACAGGCTCGCCCTGCTCGCCCACGCCGGCTCCCCCGCGCTCCACGAAGAGCGTGTCGCCCGAGAGGATGGAGGTGATGTGGGTGGAGTCCTCAAAGACATCGGCATGCAGCTCGCCCACGTCCACCGGCTTCTGCTTGGGCAGGCGCTTTAAACATGCTGGCACCTCATTTACGGGTGCCAGCGTGTCGGTGAATAATATCGTGTCGTTTGAGTTCATTGTCTCTTGTTGTGGGGGGGCTTGCCGCCCCGTCCCCTTGCATAGTGGTGTCCTTACTTGAGGTGGAACGCCTTCTTGATGTCGTCCACGCGGTCGAGCTTCTCCCATGTGAAGAGCTCCACGTCCATGGGCTTGGTCTCGTGGTAGAGGCTGCTGAACACCTTGTGCGTGGTCTCGTTCCTGCGGCCCATGTGCCCGTACGAGGCGGTCTCGAAGTAGATGGGGCGGCGGAGCTGCAGCCGCTGCTCGATGGCCCTGGGGCGCAGGTCGAAGAGCTCGGCCACCTTCTTGGCTATCTCGCTGTCAGCCATGCCGACGTGGCTCTTGCCGTAGGTGTTGACATACACGCTCACGGGCTCGGCCACGCCGATGGCGTAGGCCACCTGCACGAGCATCTCGTCGCTCACTCCCGCGGCCACCATGTTCTTGGCTATCCAGCGCGCGGCGTAGGTGGCGGAGCGGTCCACCTTCGAGGGGTCCTTTCCCGAGAAGGCGCCGCCGCCGTGCGCGCCGCGCCCGCCGTAGGTGTCCACGATGATCTTGCGCCCCGTGAGGCCCGTGTCGCCGTGGGGGCCGCCAATGACAAACTTGCCCGTGGGATTGACAAAGTATTTGATGTCGTCGTGGAAGAGGGCCTTCACCTTCGGACCCACCTGTTGCAGCACGCGGGGCATGAGGATATGGATCACGTCCTCGCGGATTTTCGAGAGCATCTGCTCGTCGGCCTCGCGCTGTGCCTTCTCCGGGTCGGCGGCGCCGGGCGAGGGCTGTATGAACTCGTCGTGCTGGGTGCTCACCACGATGGTGTCGATGCGCTCCGGCACTCCGTCGTCGCTGTACTGCACGGTCACCTGGCTCTTGGCGTCGGGGCGCAGGTAGGTCATCTGCCTGCCCTCCCTGCGGATGTCGGCCAGGACGCGCATGATGAGGTGGGCCAGGTCGATGGTCACGGGCATGTAGTTCTCCGTCTCGTTGGTGGCGTAGCCGAACATCATTCCCTGGTCGCCGGCTCCCTGCTCCATGGCGTCAGAGCGGCTCACGCCGCGGTCGA
The DNA here is from genome assembly GCA_004558865.1 of Bacteroidales bacterium. Taxonomy (GTDB): domain Bacteria; phylum Bacteroidota; class Bacteroidia; order Bacteroidales; family Bacteroidaceae; genus Prevotella. The sequence goes on along the minus strand of SFCY01000126.1, from coordinate 1,681 downwards.
TGTCGTCGCTCTGCTCGTGGATGGCCGTGAGGATGCCGCAGCTGTTGCCGTCAAACTGGTAGTCGCTCTTGGTGTAGCCGATGCGCTTGATGGTCTTGCGCGCTATGGCCTGCAGGTCGATGTAGGCGGAGGACCGCACCTCGCCCATGATGACCACCTGCCCCGTGGTCACGAATGTCTCGATGGCGCAGTGGGCATTGGGGTCGTAGGCGAGAAACTGGTCGAGGAGTGCGTCTGAGATTTGGTCGGCCACCTTGTCGGGGTGTCCCTCAGACACCGATTCTGATGAAAATAGATAAGACATGATACTGATAAGCGTTTCTGTGGCAAACCTGCGAATTCACCATGTTCAATAATATAAGAGAAATCTGAGGGGAAATGAGCATACAGACACGCAGACTACTGCCTCGGCTCATCTTTGCGGGTGCAAAGTTACCGCTTTTGGATGGAATAAGCAAATACTTCCAGCCAAAAAACTCTCGCCCGCATGATTCCTGGGGGCCTGGGGCTGCTTTTCGGGCCTTGCAGGATGGTGGATGTGGCGCGGCCTCATCATCCACGTTCCGCCGCCGGGCTGTTGCGGCCTTTGGACTGGCCATCCACCCACGAAGGGCCATCCGCTTTGGCTTCGTGACAACTGCCACGGAATATCGAGCCAACTGCCACGGACTATCGTGACAGCTGGCACGGACTATCGTGCCAACTGCCACGGATGTTGCCCAAACGATCGGGGCGATTGTTTTGAGGCTTTCTTGCCCTCTCCCCAGCCACATCCTGCTACACTGTTGGCCGCTTGGCCTTTTTCCCGTCTTTTAGGGCCATGGGTGAAAAAATCGGCAGCTATTATATATAGGTATGGGAAAATATAAGTAACTTTGCGGAAAAATGGGCAAGTGGCACGCAGAATCTACCGAATGACTGCCTTCTACGCGAGGTGGCCGGTCGTTGTGCCGCAGTGTGTTGCCATATTCCATAAATGAGTTTGAACTTAAATGAAAAAGATAATGTTTTTGTTGGGCATGGACACCAATCGTGCGGGTACGGAGAGAATCATGACGGTTGTGGCCAACGGACTGTCCGACGACTACGAGGTGACGGTGATGACCTGCTGGAATCAGGGTGGAACACCCGCGTTCCCCTTCAAGGACAGTGTCGTCCAGGCTGACCTTGGGATGGACCGTAAGGCCTACACGTTCCGAATGATGATGAAACGGGATGCCAGACGGCGGCTTGGACTTTGGCTGCAGGAGAATCCACAGGACGTTGTCGTCTTGGTGGGAGAAAAAAGCATCCTATCGGTGGTACCCCAGCTCAAGGACGGCTCGAAGAAGGTGTTCTGGTATCACTTCTGCCTCAACAAGGACCTTATCCAGTTGGGCGACCCCTCGCTGAGTTGGGGCAGCAAGCTCGTCAGACGGGGCAAGCGGGGACGCAAGATTCGGCTGGCGCGGAAATACGACCGCGTGGTGGTGCTCACCAAGCAGGACTGCGAACTGTGGCAACGCCATTGCGACAACGTGACCTATATCTACAACGAGGTCTCCATCCAGCCCGCAACGGTCAGCGACTATGGGGCCAAGCGCGCCATGGCCGTGGGCAGGCTGACCTACCAAAAGGGCTTCGACCATCTCATCGAGGCTTGGAAGATTGTGAGGAAGAAGTTTCCCGACTGGCAGTTGGA
>SFCY01000125.1 GCA_004558865.1 Bacteroidales bacterium | reverse complement strand
CCGCACATGTATCAACCAAATATAAAAGTAATGTTTAACCGGGTCAACCAACATTAAAAATAAGGCTTAAAGTAGTCAACCAAAAACGTTAAACTACAAACATATCGGCTATCCAACATTTGTGGCAGTTGTCACGTTGTTGTGGGACAACTGTCACACTGTTATGGGACAACCGTCACGCAGTTATGCGTCAGCTGTCACACAATGCAGATAGCAATCACGCCTGTTTTCAAGGTTTTTCTTGCTGTGATGCAAGCCTGAGGCACGAAGGCTGTTTCTTCTCCGCGGCCGGCTTGCCGAAGCTTGCTTCGGAGCAAGCCGGTCCCGGAGAAGAAACAATAGGCGCAGCCCTTGCATCGCAGCAAGGGTTTTACTGGTTTTGGTTACAATAGAGCCCTAAAATCAACCGCAAAGTTCGATTCGTGTAGATTCGTGGAAGAAGAAAACGATCCACGAATCATGTCGGTTGGAAAGGGCCGTTCGTGTTGCCCATCATTGCCGACAATCCTTTTGTCTTCTGAACGCCATAACTACTCTTGCCGGGATGCTTTTCAGGATTACCGCTGTGTTCTCTCGCGGCGCCAAAAGGTAGAAGCGGACGTAATGCGACAGTTTGATGCGCATGCTCTCCACATAGTATCGCCACCCCGAGCGTATTCTCTCCTTGCGGCCATACTGTCCGAAGTTTCCCCTCCTGAACACGATGTCCAATATCGGAGCCACATAGCGGCTGCCGCGAGGACGCAATGCCACAGGAACCGACTCCCGGGGCAGACCTATCGTGTCGACAAGCACACAAGCCACGGCCTCAAAAGCCTTGGTGAAGCCCACCCGCTCCAGATTCACGGCCAACAATCTCTGCTCCTCCCTGTCGTCGCTTTCGTAGAGTTCTTTCAGCAACACTGCCAAATCGCAGAATTGGCGGAGTCCAACGCCAAGCTCCACCAAGTGGTGCCATAGATGAAGAAAAGTGTAGGTGATGTTGACCGACGGCGGAAGCACGGGTATTCTCTCCCCGCCCACCTCCACGAATGCGGGGCCGGCCTCGTCGACCATTCGGTTGAAGATTCGCTGGAGCCGTTTGGAGGCAAACTTGTAGAGGCAGAAATGCATCTCGAAGAAGACGTCGTTGCGGGTGAAAGTGATGTGCTGGTCCGACTCGTCATCGTCTTCGTCTTCAAACTCCACTTTCCACTCCTCCACCAATATGCGGCGGGCGGCCTCAAAGTTGTCCGCGTCGCAATAGAAGTCGATGTCGCCCGGCTCTCGCGTGTCGGGATAGGGATAGCGGCAGGCTATGGTTTGTCCCTTCACCACCACAAACTTGATGCCACGACTGCCGAGAAGCGACGACAGGGCGGCCAATTCCGCATTGATCTTGTGGTTATCCTCTTCGAGCTTGCGAAGCGTGAAGAACACCTTGGCCGCATCATATTTGTTGAGTTCCACGTTGCAGTGGACGAATCCCGAGCACACCAGTCCTGTCACCGTCTGCTTGGTGGCGGTCCTCATCATGCTGGCAAAGGCCGGCGGAGGCAGGGCGCCCACCAAGGGCTTACCCACGGGCAGATTGAGCGCCTCGCTACCCAACATCTGAAACAGCAGTCTCTCCTTCAATCCCATCGGCAACGTTATGGCTTATTTCTTCTTGTCCAACACCGAGTAGACGGAGTTGTTGGACACAAATTCCGGCACAATCTCCTTCATCTTCCTTGCCACAGCCATCGGGTCGAAAGTATGCGCCGCCTCCACCAGCTCCTGTATCTGCTTGGCCACGATGTCGTAGTCATACTCGCGCACCTTGGCGATGCGTATCTTGTCATGGAAGCTGGGCAGCGTGTTCTCGGCATTGGAGAGCACCTCCTCATAGAGTTTCTCGCCTGGCCGCAAACCCGTATATTTTATCTCTACATCCTTGGCTCCACTGAGGAGGATCATCCTGCGGGCCAAATCGGCAATGCGCACCGGCTTGCCCATGTCGAACACAAAGATCTCGCCGCCCTTGCCATGGGTCCCCGCCTCGAGCACCAGTTTGCAGGCCTCGGGGATGAGCATGAAGAAGCGGATGATGTTGGGGTCGGTCACGGTCAGCGGCCCGCCCGCCATGATTTGCTTCTTGAACAGAGGAATCACCGACCCGTTGGAGCCCAACACGTTGCCGAAGCGCGTCGTCACGAACTGCGTGACGCCCTTGCCCGTCATCTTCTCCTGGCGGTTGAGGCTCTGGCAGTAGATCTCGCATATACGTTTGCTGCATCCCATGATGTTGGTGGGATTCACGGCCTTGTCGGTGGAGATCATCACAAACTTCCTCACATCGTATTTCACGCTCAGGTCGGCCAGCACCTTTGTGCCCACCACATTGTTCAACACGGCCTCGCTGGGATTGTCCTCCATCATCGGCACGTGCTTGTAGGCGGCGGCGTGGAACACATAGTCGGGTCTATAGGTACGGAAGATGTGCTCCATGCGGTCGGTGCGGGTGATGGACAGCACAATGGTCTGCGCCGCCACATTGGGAAACTCCTTCTTCATCATCAGCCGGATGTCGTGCTGGGGCGTCTCGGCCTGGTCGATCAGCACCATGTCCGACGGACCGAAGGCGGCTATCTGCCTCACCATCTCCGACCCGATGCTGCCCGCGTCGCCGGTGATCATCACGCATTTTCCCCTCAGCATGTCGCCGATGTCGCTCATGTTCACCTCTATCTGCTCGCGCGGCAGGAGGTCCTCAATGCTGATGGGCTTCAGACTGACATGGGAGAAGTCGTCGTCGGGATTCCATACCTTCGCGTCCGACGCCATGAAGATTTTCACGCCCAGCCCAATGAGCAGGTCCTGCAGCTTCTGGTTGTTGCGGAAGTTGTCCGTCTGCAAGGGAGAGACCACCACGGCCTGTATGTTCTTGTCCTTGATGACGCTGGCCAGCTCGTCGTCCACAGGGTAGACCTTCACGTCGAGGAGAATCTTGTCGCGGAACTTGTCGTCGTTGGTGATGAAGCCTTTCAGCTGGAAGCGAGAGAGCTTTCGGCTGTGTATGCTCTTGCCCAGTCCAACGCCACCTTCCTTCACGCCATAAATCAGGCACCGCAGCCCCTTGTCGCTGCTGAACGACACATCGTAGAGGCTCTTCACCAACACGCGGAATCCCCACATGGCGAGAATCGTCACCACATAGATGGCGATGATCTGGCGGCCCTGAAGACGCACGAATTGGAAGGGCGCATAATAGATGAAGTAGTGGGCGGCGAGCGCGACGATGCAGGAGAACGTCATGGCCAGCCCAACCCGCCACAGGTCTACAAACGACGAATAGCGTATGATTCCCGAGTAGGTGTGGAACAGGCGGAACCCCACAAGGTTGATGACGATGTAGATGAGCATCGTCTTGCTGAGGATGAGGATGTTGCCCAATGTCACAGCCCCATGATAGTAGAGCCAGAACACGAAGATGCCCGACAGATAGGTGATGGCGATGTCCACAAGCAGCACGCACCAATAGGGCAGGGCCTCACGGGAGAGATACCAGTTGAATATTTTGTTGTAGAGTCTCATGTGATGAAGATGTTGAAGGCTGGCATGGAAGCCGGCGGGGGAAAGGTCGCATTGACAAGACCTCGTCGCCCGCCCGGTTTCCAAGCCAGCCCAAACCATTACAAAATGTTGTCCTTGATTGTGCCGACGATGTAGTCAACGTCCTTCTCTGTCACCAAGGGGCCAGAGGGCAGGCATAGGCCACGCTTGAACACCGACACCGAGACGCCGTTGGTGTAGGCCGGCGCGTCCTTGTATACGGGCTGGCAGTGCATGGGCTTCCACACGGGGCGGCTCTCCACGTTTGCCATGTCCAAGGCCATGCGCAGTGCCTCCACATTCGTGTTCGGCTCCAGGTCGGTGTGCGCTCTTCCCGTTTGGTGCACTACTCCGGCCGCGCCTCCCACAGCGCCCTTCACGGCCGTGGCGTAGGCGTTTTCCTGCCCCCTCACCCCGAGCGCGGGGTCGAGGGTGATGGTGTTGAGCCAGAAGTTGGAGCGTATCTCATGCCCTTGGGGCGCATGGGCGGGATCCACCTCCACGTCGCCGCCACCATGGTAGCTGACGCCGTCGATCTTGGAGAAGGCCTCAGCATAGAGCTTGGCCAAATGGCGGTGGTGGGCGATGTGCTCATCAAGCACCGTCATCTGACCGCGGCCGATGCCCGCGCAGATGTTGCTCAGCCGGTAGTTGAAGCCAATCTTCTCATGCTGGTAGTAGGGGAAGGCCTCGCGGGCCTGTGTGGCATAGAACATCACTTGGTTCTTCATTTCCTCATTGGGGCAAATCAGCGCCCCACCGCCACTGGTGGTGATCATCTTGTTGCCATTGAAGCTCAACACGCCATACTGGCCGAATGTGCCGCACACCCTTCCGTCGTAGCGCGAGCCCAAGCCCTCGGCGGCGTCCTCGATGACGGGAATGCCATATCGGGCCGCCACGTCAAGGATCTCGGCTATCTTGCCCGGCATACCATAGAGGTAGACCACGATGATGGCCTTGGGCTTCTTGCCCGTCTTGGCCAGGCGGTCGCGGATGGCCTCTTCCAAGAGTTCGGGGTCCATGTTCCAGGTGTCGGCCTCAGAGTCTACAAACACAGGCGTGGCCCCTTGGTAAACCACGGGATGGGAGCTGGCGCAGAACGTGAAGCTCTGGCACACCACCTCGTCGCCAGGCCCCACGCCCAACGCCACCAACGCCAGGTGGACGGCCGACGTGCCGGAGGCCAAAGCAACTACCTGCTTGTCTTTAAGGTGTGGGTCGTCAATAGGATGTGGCCACAGTTTTTCGGGGTCGCTCTCATGTGGCCCAATGCTTTGCGGGTAAGCCTCTGCGTGTAGAGTGTTTCCTTCCTCCGCTCCTTTGGAGGGGACTGGGGAGGATACGAATCTCTTCAGCTCCTCCTCAAACTTATTTACGTTTGGCCCAAGCGGCACTACCCAGTTTTGGTCGAACGCCTCCTGAATATACTTCATCTCATTGCCCGACATGTGGGCAAGGCATAGAATGATCCTTTTGTCTGGTCTTTGCATAATCTGTTATTTATTGCTCATCATCCGCTGAATGTCAGCGTCCGAAAAACCTTGTTCTTTTAATATGCGCTTCAAACTATCCAACTGCTCGGATTGCAGATTCAAACGCTCGGATTGCAGATTCAAACGCTCGGATTGCAGATTCAGCTGATTGGTTTGTCTGTTAAGCTGCTCACGTTGCTCCTTGATTTTCAGCAGTTCCGTCTCGTTCTCGCCCGTACGTATGCGTGCGCCGAAGTCGATGCGGAACATCGAGATCTTGTCGTTTGTTTCGTTGGAATACTCGTGCGGCCGCAGTTCGACACTGACGACGTCCTTCTTCAGCAATGCCGAGAGCACTGTCTTTGCCACACGCTCGTCCTCCACACGGAGTCATAAATCGGATTGGCTACGTATATCATATCTACAGTCTTTTATAAATTACTCGTTGCAAAGATACAATTTTTCTCCTATATTGGTCACATGATACAAGATAAAAAATAAATTCTGCTCTGCACCATATTTCATCTTCCTGCCAAGAACGGTAAGTGAAACCATCTAAATATATTTTTTGATCTTCTCATAGTAGCCGTTACTCCCGAAGAACTCCAAAAGCTCATAATCGGGATTGTGGTTTCCCTCAATCAACTGAACCCTGTCTTTGCCTATGGCAACATCCCAGCCAATAAATCTAACTTCAGGCAAATGCTCTGCGGCATTTTTGCTGATAGCCACCACCTCTTCCCACAAAGGAATTTTCTTGCCAAGCATCACGATGTCTGTCTGGGGATGCTTTACAATTGTCTCCCCCGCATGGTTTCTACCATAGCTACAAACAACGCCTTCCTTGACATCCACCTCATAGATGGCTCCGCCCTTCGCATAATTGTCGACAAACGTCGACCCTACGCCAACCCGCAAGATGGCCTTGATGACATGCGCTTTCCCTGTACTGTCGAGAATTGTGTGCGTGCGAATGGTGTTAACCGACACATTTCCAAAGCACATTTCAGGATGCTGCACAATCAACTCCTCAATCAGGACATCCTCGCCCTTGAGCTGACGGTAAATCCTCTCTACTTGCGCAGTATCGCCGTCAACCGTAATTTTACTAATACCCCCCCCCTTCTACGCCTCGTAAGGGTTTTACGACAACCGCGTGGTGTTTTTGAATGAACTTTTGAAAATCCTCAAAAGAGCTTGCCGTAACATAAAGCCAGTCCCTATGGACAAAGTCTTTAAAAAAGGAGTTGAAATCGCTTTTGTTCTCCAGAAAATGGATGTAGCTTTTCTGATTGAGTTGGTCAAACAGTTTGCAGATTCGCCTGTATGTCAACACTTTTTTCCGTTGTGCTTCGCTTATCTTCCAGAAATTGCCGTAAACATATTGGCGGATGAGACATGAATGGCGCAGAAGCGATTTGAAATAATCGTAGAAGCAATACCAACGAGGTATGTCCTTTTCTTTAGACAGGACGCTGAGTAGCCTAAAGACCTTCTTTATATACTGAAAATAGATGTTCATTTCTCGTTTTATAATAAATCGAAGTTGTCGGAAAGCAACTGACTTTTGTTCTTGATAA
>SFCY01000124.1 GCA_004558865.1 Bacteroidales bacterium | reverse complement strand
CTTGTCTCTACCCGACGGAACGAATAACGTTCCGCCGCTTCCTGTACTGTTTCTCTGTCTGGTTTCAAATGTTCAAGAATCACTTCGCAAACTACTTTGAAGCGTTGTTGTAACGCTCGTTTTTTTTCGTAAGCGAGTGCAAAGGTAACGCTTTTATTTGAACCACCAAAACTTTTGGAGAGAAAAGTTCGTTTTTTCCTTAAAAATTTAACATCTATTGATTTATATCAATCAAAAGGTCCCTTTTACCTTTATATATATAGTCCTTCCCATGGACCCACAATTCTACCGTCCCGCAGCCAAAATCCAAACTCGCACGCTCGAAACCGAACGCAAGAAGACAAAAAGAGGAGCCAAAAAGCTGGAAAAAGCACGCAAGAAGAGGTTTTTGGGTCATTCGCTACGCTTTTTTTTGATAAAAAAGTCAAAAAAAAGCAAGACACTCCTACTTTTTTTTCATATCTTTGTAGTGCTAATGAAAGGAGGACAAAATGAATTACCATGCAAGGATAGCAGACTCTTTGCTAAAGGAGCGCCTGTCCAATTATCGGGCCGTGCTGATTGAGGGTCCGCGCGGCAGCGGCAAATCAACCACGGCCATGCAGCAGTCTAACAGCTTCATCAATCTCGCCGATCCCGACAAGCGTCCAGACTTGTTGGATTATGCCGACATCAAGAACAGCCTTTTGCTGAAAGGCGAGACCCCACGCTCATTATGCGAATGGCAATTGGTCAAGGATCTTTGGAAGAGTGTCAAGGCGTCGGCCAAGCGCCGCACAGAGAACGGCAACTACATCCTCACGGAATCGCTCGACTTCGACGCCACGGCCTCGAAGCAGGCCTATTTCGAGTCGATGGGGCGCATGAAGATGTATCCCATGTCGCTTTGGGAGAGCGGCGAGTCGGGCGGCGAGATCTCGTTGAGCACACTGATAGACCAGCCAAAATTCGTCGTAGACGGCATCCGGTCGAAATACAAGCCGGCCGATGTCGCCTATGCGGCCTGCCGCGGCGGTTGGCCAGAGGCCATCAACTGCCCCGTGGGCGCCCAGTTGAAGGTGGCACGCGACTATCTGGAGCGTGTCTGCGAGGAGGACATCTCCAGGCCGGACGACATCCGCCGCAGCCCGTCGTTTGCCAAAATCGTGATGCGCGCCTACGCCAACCACGTAGGCACCAAGGCCCACATCAAGGACATCCTCGCCGACGTGTGCGACATGGCCGGCTACATGGCCTACATCACGCTCAAGCTCTACAAGGAGGCCCTGTGCAACATCTTCGTCTTCCAGGAGGTGCCGGCCTGGAACCCCTCCGTCCACCACTGGACTTCCATCCGCCACCACCCCACCCGCTGCTTCTGCGACCCCTCCTACGCCATCGCCAGCCTGGGACTGTCGCCTGAGGCCCTCTGGAATGACCCGAAGCTGACGAGCCGGGTGTTCAAGAACCTCTGCATACGCGACCTCCGCATCTACTCGCAGCACTACGAGGGCAACGTGATGAGCTACGCCGACCGGTTCGGATGCACCATCGACGCCGTGATCGAGCTGCCGTCGGGCTACTACGCCTTGGTGCAGTGCGCCACATCCCCCGAAGAGATAGAGGCGGGAGCCAGGAGGCTCAACTACGAGAAGCGGCACATCATCAAACGCAACATGCGCTATCCCGACCAGCACTTCCGCCTGCCGGGACTCATGATGGTGATCACCCCCACAGGCAACTCCTACACGCGCCCCGACGACATCCGCGTGGTTCCCCTGACCTGCCTCAGGGATTAGCCCCGTGGATGACGGAGACAAGGCATGAAGAAAGGGACTACGGCCCCCCGCAGGCCGACGAAAGGCCTCTGGACCGTTGTCCCCGAATCGGCGCATGGCAGGAGAGCCGGAGCGCGGCACCAGCGGCGGCCGCCTACCTTGCAGGATAGTAGGGGCGGGCGTCGTGGCGATTGCGCCCGGAGCGGTAGGACACATGAAGCCAGCAGCAGCCATTGTTCATGGCGTGCTCGAAGAGCAGCTGGTCGAAATCCGTATTGACACAGATGAAGCGGAACATCTTCATGCCCACCTCCTCGCAGGAGACATGGATGTCGGCCGCCTCGCCGCGCAGATGCTGCGACGAGCTGCTTCCGCGCACGAGTTCGTTGAGCCTCGGGCATCGGTAGCCACTCGAAATGCGTACAACCCCGAACCTGCGGCGCAAGGGTTCAAGCACGTTCTGCGCCAACCGGCGCAGGTTGCCGACCACCTCCGGATCTCGCGGCATGTTGTCGATGCGGTGCTTCAAGGCCACGCCCGACACCACAAACTCACTCAGTTTGAAATGCGGGGAGAGCTGCTCCTGCAGCTCCATCCCCAAGTTTTGTCTTGTGCTTTTCATCGTTATATATATAATAAGGTGTAAAACTACGCTGCAAAGTTTGCAAAAAAACGGCGAAACGACAAATCCCAAACCTATAGGCATTGGCCTACAAATGCCTATACCAAGACTTGGCATGAGGCGCAGAGCGAATCGCCGGCCCATTGGGGAAGAGGCCCCGAGAGGAAGCAGGGTCGGGCGGATTGTTGGCAACAACCACACACAGGACAACGGCTAATAATAAAAAACATTAAAACCTACAACTTAATGGATAAAAAAGCAATATATTCGGAGGATTTTCGTTAATTTTGCAGTCCAATTTGAAAATCATACATCTTTTATGGCTATAAAATAGCGCATATCAAGAAGTTGTATCGATTCAACGATAATTTTAAAAGAAGGGATAAACAGGATGAGACAATTAAAAATCAGTAAAAGCATTACCAACCGCAGCAGCGAGTCGCTCGACAAGTATCTTGTTGAAATCGGTCGCGTGCCCATGATTTCCATCGAAGAGGAGATAGAGCTGGCACAGAAGATTCGCAAGGGTGGCCGCGCTGGTGAGCGTGCAAAGGAGAAGCTGGTGAACGCCAACCTGCGCTTCGTGGTGTCTGTGGCCAAGCAGTACCAGCACCAAGGCCTGTCTCTAACCGACTTGATCGACGAGGGCAACATCGGACTGGTCCGCGCGGCGGAGAAGTTTGACGAGACCCGCGGCTTCAAGTTCATATCATACGCCGTGTGGTGGATTCGCCAAAGCATCCTGCAGGCCATCGCCGAGCAGAGCCGCATCGTGCGCCTGCCCCTCAACCAGGTTGGCGCGTTGTCGAAAATCCAGAACCAGATAGCCAAGTTCGAGCAGGAGAACCAGCGCCGTCCCTCGGTGGGCGAGCTGAGTTCGCTCACCAATATAGAAGAGGAGAAGATAGACCAGACCATCAAGGCCGACAACCACCACATGAGCATCGACGCGCCTTTCTCCGAGGACGACGACAACTCACTGGCCGACGTGATGTCGTCGGGCGACGACACGCGCACCGACAAGCAGGTAGACTTCGAGAGCATGTCGCTGGAGCTGAACAACGTGCTGAAGAGCGTGCTCAAGGAGCGCGAGATCACCATCATCCGCGAGTGCTTCGGCATCGGATGCCCCGAGAAGGGACTGGAGGAGATTGGCGACCAGCTGGGGCTTACCCGTGAGCGCGTGCGCCAGATCCGCGAGAAGAGCATCGCCAAGTTGCGCGACTCCGGCAACTCGCGTGTCCTGATGAAGTATTTGGGCTGACGCCGGCTCTTGCAACCATACCCGCAGGAGGCCACGGCCTCCAAGGAAGGTAATCCGTCCCCGCGCAGGGACAGGTGATTGCCGCCAATTTTCAATTATAGGTCCGACTTCGGTCGGACTTTTTTTGTATTTTCCCTTTTCTATCATCGTCTGCAATCGTCCAACCGCAGGGCCGCAAAGGACACCCCTCCGCTGCACCCCTGTCCAAGGATCCGCCCCAACAAGAAAGCCAAGGCCTTCGGCCTTGGCTTTCTTGTTGGATATGGTTTGGCTGCGGACTATTCGTCGCAGAGATGCATGATGCGGTCGCGCGAAATCAGAACCACATCCTCCACCTTGGAGAAATAGGCCTCAGCATCTTCGAGCGTCTTGTCTTCGGGCAGGCGGATGGCGATACAGTCGAAGTTGTGGTAGTCGTAAACCACTTCTGCGCCATACTTCTCCACAGCCTTCAACAGTCGGGATTTGCCCTTGTTCCCATCATAGCTGATGATGAGGATGTGGCAGTCATACTCCCCTCACTTCGTTTTTTTCGCACCCTTCGTGCAGGTCTGCTTGCCGTCGCACTGCTTACCATTGGCGCAATTCTTGGCCTTGGCGCAGCTCTTGGCATCAGCGCACTGTTTATCCTTGGCGCAATTCTTGGCCTTGGCGCAGCTCTTGGCATCAGCGCACTGTTTGTCCTTGGCGCAATTCTTGGCCTTGGCGCAGCTCTTGGCATCAGCGCACTGTTTGTCCTTGGCGCACTTCTGAGCATCAGCGCACTGCTTGGCGCTGGCGCAATCGAGCCGCTGTGCCTGCGCCGAGTGGCAGGTGGAGGCTTTCCTTGCGAGGGTGGTGTCACAAACGGTTTCCTGGCAGTGCTGGGCCTTTTCTTGGCAGCACTGGGCTCCTGCTGGCAACAAGCCGCCAAGGAGGAGCGCGAAGAGAATCATTGTCTTTTTCATTTTTTCATTTCCATTGACGAGATTAAACCATCGGGATTTACATGCGCCGTCACGTGGTAGGTGTCCTGCGTGTCGCTGCCCGAGTTGGTGTAGCGGCGGTTCAGGATGGCCGTAAACGTAACGGTGTAGTCGTATTTGTCTTCTCCCACTTCCTTCTTCTTGATGTTGTAGTCGTCCTTCACAAACCAGTCGAGGGCCACCAGCTCGGGCTTGTTCCACAGGCTGTGCATAAACTCCGTCACGTCGTCGGACGTGGCGTTGCTCTTGCCCAAGAATGTGGTCATCACCTGCGACACACAACCCACGATGGCTCCGTCGCTCTGCGAGTTGAAGGCGCTGAAGAACTCACGTATCTGCAGTTTCACCTCCTTGGCCTCATCGTCCTGCACCACGGTGGTCTTGATGGTCTTGATGTTGTCCGTAGCCTCATCGTAGTGCTCGCCGTCGGCGTGCTCGTCCATATAGTTCTGGTAGCCCTCTATGGTGTTGAGCTTCACGGCGTCGGACCAGTCGATGGAGTCTATCTTGTGGTGGATGATATCCTTCTGCGGAGCGTCGGGGTGGTCGCTGAGGAACTGCAGGTAGGCAGTCTTCGAGTCGTTGACGAGCGTGTCGTTCCAGTCGGCCGCGAGCTTCTTCAGCTCCTCCAGCCTCTTCTCCACGGCCTGGCGGTGGATGGGGTCGGCGTCGGTATACTTGTCGAGATAATCCTGCAGCTGCTGCGGGTCGTCGCTCTTCATCACCAGCTCGTATGCCTGTTGCTCATTGGCTTTCTTCTCATGGCTCTGGTAGAAGAGCACGCCGGCTCCGAGTAGCAGCACGATGGCCAGGGCCACGATGGCCACCACCTTGCCGTTGCCCTTCTTCTGTGGAGGCACGGGAGGTGCGGGCGGCACGTCGCGCGGGGGGGTGGCCTCCTCGTTTCGATTGGGGTTGGGCTCATGACAGGCGGGACACGCCGTGAGGTCGCTGAGATATACGTTGCCGCAACGGCGGCACGTGGTGAGCCGCCCTGCAATCAGGGTTCCGCAGTGGGGGCATACAGGTGTGTGGTCGTCTACGGCCTGGCCACACACGGGACATTTGATAGTAGGCATAATCAATAATACGAATGAGAGTTTCTGTATCGGTGGCGGTATCTAATCTCGCGCAGCACGTGTCGACCCATGAAGCGCGACTTGTCCACGTAACCGTTCACCCCGTCGATGCTTCCCTTTCCGGTATACTGCCACATCTCAAAGTCGCGCCCATCGTTGAGCACGGGCAGCCGGGTGGTGTATTGGGCAATCATGAGCTTATAGCCGTTGAGCTTGCCCGAGAGGTTGGCGTTGTAGAAGTTGGTGAAGGTGTAGAGCAGGGGCTTGCAGTGGTACTCGCGCTCCACCAACCGGATGAACTTGAAGAGCGAGTCGCAGAACTCGTCGGTGTCGAGTCCGCTCTTGGTCTCGATGTCGATCATCGGGATGAGGTCCTGGTCCTCCGGGCGGCACTGGGCGCGGAAGTTGGCGAGCTGCAGCTCCTGCGGCACACGCGGGCGGTAGAAGTGGTACGACCCCACCTTGAGGCCGTATCTGTGGGCCAGGTCTATGTTGCGCTTGTATTTGGCGTCGATGTTGCTCTGCCCCTCGGTTGCCTTGAGATAGACGTAAGCCATCTTGGTCTGGCTCACGGCCTCCCAGAACACGTTGCCCTGGTAGTGGCTGAGGTCGATGCCGTGGATGTGGCCGCAAGTGTCCTCGCATTGCACGCCTTGTGCCATAGCCGTGAGGGAGAGGAGAAGAGATACTACGAGTGTGTATAATCTTATCATAACTGCAAAGATAATGAAAAGAATCAAGAAGTGGTCACCGCATGGCCGTTTTTATAGTTTTTTTTAGAAATGCGGAGCGCGCGCGCAACAGCCTTTTGCCGAATCTCAGACCGTTACCTCCACCCATACCCCCAAACATCATTGGCCGGTTCTAAACGGTTCAATGGATATTATCCGTGGATTGGATATGTTGTTTCATTTCGTATAGTCCTGACTTCGCCTATGAGTAAATGGTAATTGAAAATCATGGACCGGCTTACGCTCCATAGTAGCTCTGA
>SFCY01000123.1 GCA_004558865.1 Bacteroidales bacterium | reverse complement strand
CATAGACCAAGCAGTGGTGTTGCACACACAATCCAGGCTGATAGTCATTTCTATTTATGGATGTTAGAGTGATGCTTTGGAATTGTTTCATTGCGTAATCATTCATATCTTTATTATAAACAGTAGCAAAAGTAAATATAATTTTCAACATAGCAAACTATCTTTCAAAAAATAAAAAACATTGACCCCATGAGTAAATAAATAAAGCCAATGATGCGTTATTTGTTGAATTATTATAGCTGTTTGACTACTTATTGTCACTTTTTCGACTTTCGTGATTGAAAAGTAACACAATGTGAATTGTTGCTTGAAAGTCCTAATCGCAACTTTTCGTGAAAATGTGGCTTTTTGTAAACAAAATGAAAGACCGTGCCCTGTCTATTCAAGGCACGGCCTCTATGGTGGTGTATTCCTATTGATACGGAAAGTCTTCTCTCTTGGCCTCATTCCAACAGAAGCTCCACAGGGCAATGGTCGGAGCCATAGATTTCGGTATGGATGGAGGCTCCTTTCAATCTGTTGCGCAGTCGCTCGGAGATAAGGAAATAGTCGATGCGCCAGCCTGCGTTCTTCTCGCGTGCGTGGAAGCGATACGACCACCAGCTGTAGGTCACCTCTTCGGGGTGAAGGGTGCGGAAAGTGTCGATGAACCCATTGCCCAACAGTTGTGTCATCTTGGCTCGTTCCTCATCGGTGAAGCCTGCGTTGTGGCGGTTGGTCTTTGGGTTCTTGATGTCTATTTCCTTGTGGGCCACGTTCATGTCACCGCACACCACCACCGGCTTCTTGGCGTCGAGGCCATGCAGGTAGTGCTGGAAGTCGTCTTCCCATTGCATGCGGTAGTCGAGCCGGCGGAGCTGGTCTTGTGAGTTGGGCGTGTACACCGTCACGAGGTAGAAGTCGGGATATTCCAGCGTGATGACGCGCCCCTCCTTGTCGTGTTCCTCCATGCCTATGCCGAGGCCAACGCTCAGCGGATGGTGTTTGGTGAAGATGGCCGTTCCACTGTAGCCTTTCTTCTCTGCGTAGTTCCAGTAGCTCTCGTAGCCGTCGAAGGCGATGTCGAGCTGCCCCTCCTGCATTTTTGTCTCTTGCAGGCAGAAGAAGTCGGCGTCGAGTCGTGCGAAACTGTCTTTGAAATCCTTGCCCACGCAGGCTCGGAGTCCGTTTACATTCCAGGATATGAACTTCATCTTATTGTTTTTATTGAGTGGTGTTTATGGCGTGCCGCCTTTTGGAGCCAGCCTAAATTCTTTTCGATTCTCCGCGCAGCAGATTCATAAACTCCTCACGCGTCTTGGCCTGGTCGAAGGCTCCGCTGAATGCGCTCGTGGTGGTGATGGCGTTTTGCTTCTCCACTCCGCGCATCTGCATGCACATGTGCTTGGCCTCCACGACCACCATCACCCCCATGGGTTTCAGCGTGTCTTGTATGCATTCCATGATTTGCTTGGTGAGTCGTTCCTGCACCTGCAGGCGATGGCTGAAGATGTCCACCACGCGTGCTATCTTGCTCAGCCCCGTGATGTAGCCGTTGGGGATGTAGGCCACGTGGGCCTTGCCGTAGAAGGGCAGGATGTGGTGCTCGCACATCGAGAAGAAGTCGATGTCCTTCACGATGACCATTTGGCTGTAGTCTTCCTTGAACAGGGCGGCGCGCAACACGGCGTGCGGGTCCTGCGTGTAGCCACGGGTGAGGATTTGCATGGCCTTGGCCACACGGATGGGAGTCTTTTGCAGTCCTTCCCGCTCCGGGTCTTCGCCCAAGAGCTTGAGGACCTCCTTGTAGTGTCCGGCCAGTTCGTCGAGGCCGTCTCTAAATTCTGTTTCTGGATTCATTGGGTTGCTGCCATGGCGTCTTCGGCGCTTGTGGCTTCTGTATATGTTAATACTGTACGGTGATTTTACCTTTCAGGATGGTGGCCGACTTGTAGCCCATGGCCTTGATCTTGCGCAGCATCCTGTTGGCGTCCTCGTAGGTGCGGAAGTTGCCCACGCGGCATTTCCACGATGGGGAATAGAAATGCACGTATACGGGCTGGTCGGGGAAAGCCATCTTTATCTTGTTGCCTATGTCTTGGGCGCGCTGTCGGTCGGAGCGCGAGTTGCCTCCGCTGTAGACTTGTATGCGGTAGCCGGTCACCTTGTGGCTGCCCCGCATCACTTTCTTGCGCATGTTCACGCTCTCCGCTTCCTGTTTCTCTTCGGTGCGCTCCTTGTTGGCCTGGCGCTGTTCCTGGGCTTTGCGCTCTTCCAGCTCGCGGCGTTCCTCCGCCATTCGCCGTTCCTCGGCTGCGCGCCGCTCCTCGGCGGCCTTGCGTATGCTGTCGCTGTCGTTGTGCTGGGTCACGGCCGTGCGGTCAGGCTGGTGCGGGGTGGCGTTTCTTCTTGTTGGCGTCTCCGATTCGGGAAGAGCCGGTTTGCGGGTAGGGTTGGGATGTCTCTCTTCGGTCTTGGTAAATTTCTTGTCGTTGGCCTTCTCTCTCGCGGCGCTGTTCGTCACCGTGTTGTTGCCGTTGACAAGTTTCTCTATTTCCTTGCTTTGGTCAACAGTCACAGTGCCCTTGCCACTCTTTTGCTTGAGATGGTCGGTGAACGTCTGTGCCTGTAGGCTGGCAGAACAAAGAATGGCGAGCAATGCAATGACGATTTTCCTCATGCTGTGATATATTTTTCCCCCTTCATCCATTCCCTTCCCCGCTTGTTGTGGGGAAGGGAATGTGAGAGTGGGGGTGAAGATGAACTTCAGTTTTTGTCTACTAAACCTGTTCCCTCATTCCTTGGTGGGGAGGGACTCCCTCCATCCATCTTCCGAGGGGGGATGGTTGGTTACTTCTTCCAAGCGTCGATGATGCCCTTGAAGTCGGCAGCCTTCAGCGAGGCGCCGCCAATCAGGCCTCCGTCGATGTCGGGTTTGGCGAAGAGCTCACGGGCGTTGCTCGGCTTGCAGCTTCCACCATAGAGGATGGTTGTGTCCTCGGCAGCTTCCTTGCCATATTTGTCGGCCACGATGCTGCGGATGTAGGCCAGCATCTCCTCTGCCTGTTCGGCTGTAGCGGTCTTGCCTGTGCCGATGGCCCAGATGGGCTCGTAGGCCAGGACGATGTTCTTCCACTGGTCGGCTGTCAGGTGGAACGCGCTGCCTTCGAGTTCTGCCTTCACCACGTCGTTCTGCTTGTTGGCCTCGCGCTCCTCCAGCGTCTCGCCGCAGCAGAAGATGACCTTCAGACCGTTGGCCAGTGCCAGGTCCACTTTGGCCTTCAGTATCTCGGCGGTCTCGTGATAGTATTGGCGGCGCTCGGAATGGCCGAGGATGACATACTGTGCTCCGGTGGACTTCACCATGGCGGCAGAGACCTCACCCGTGTAGGCGCCCTTCTCCTTGTCGGCGCAGTTCTCGGCGCCCAAGGCCACGATGTTCTGGTCAATCACATCGGCCACCTTGGCCAAGTGGATGAACGGAGTGCAGATGATCACGCCGCAGTTGGGCTTGTCAGCTGCGAGCATGTCGTTGATTTCCTTTGCCAGGGCCACGCCTTCCTGCAGGTTCTCGTTCATTTTCCAGTTTCCTGCTACAATTTTCTTTCTCATTTTACCTTTTTTTTTAATGATTGAATATTGAGTTCTGATTCTATTTTCTTTAGTCTGTCCAATTGCTTGTCCTGTGCGGCCCTCACCTTCGAGCTCCAGGCCCACAGGCGGTCGGCTATGCTCAGCAATGCCAAGGGAAGCACAAACCACAACAGGATGATGACTATCTTGTGCGCTGTCTTGTCGTCGGGCATCTGCCCGATGGTCGATTGGGCGAGGGGCTTGGCGAGCTTGTCCACGGGCAGCTCGTTGTGGCTCCACTTGCCGATGATGGTGCCGTCCTTGAGCAGCAGCAGCCCGGGGTTGCTCCTGATGACGGTCTTCAGCGTTGTGCCGTCGCTCAAGCAGAAGGGGTATTCCGCTCCCGTGAGGTCTTGCCAGCGGCTGATATCCTTTGCGTCGCTTGCCGTGAGACAGTAGAACGGCACGTTGTTGTCTTGGGCGTATTCGTAGATGTTGTCGATGTTGCCAAAGTTGCTGTCGTCGGCCTCGGCCAGGTTGGGGGCGACGAGCAGGAATGTGTAGCCCTTGTGTTGCAACACATTCTGGGTGATGTCCTCGCCGTTGAGCTCGATGCTGAAATCGTGTATCGGCGGTATGTAGCCCTCCTTGGTCTGTACGGTCTTGGAGTCGATGAATGTCCAAGTGGAGTCGGGGTAGTCGTCGAGGGTGAACTCCTTGCGCACTCCATTCTTCTCCAGTATGAATGTGGTCTCAAACTCTGGCTGCGGGGCTCCCGCTGGTATCTCCATCGCCTTGTTGATGTTCACGCCCACGTGGTAGGGGCGGAAGTCGAACATTGGCAGCTTGTAGAGGCTCCATCCGCTCGTGATGAGGATGAAGAGGATGGTGTAGTTGATGACAATCCATTGGTTGCTGCGCCCCACGAAGCGAGGCATCCGCAGGGGAGCCTGCACCGTGACGACGCTCATGGCCAACAGCACCAAGTTCTTGGTGAGTGTCTGCGCATTGGTCAGGTGGATGGCATCGCCGAAGCAGCCGCAGTCCTTCACTGGGTTGGCCACGACAATCCACACGGTGACGAGCGTCATAAGAGCCATGAACACGGTGACGAGCCTTGTCACCAGCCGCCGCCGGATGGCGAAGAGCAGGAAGATGCCTAGACAGAACTCCAAAGCCGAGAGGCTGATGGAGCAGGCCAGTTCTATCCATGACGGAACATAGTCGTTCAGGCTTAGGGCACTCAGATAGTCGTGGATCTTGTATTGCGTGCCCAAGGGGTCGATGGCCTTCACGAAGCCGGAGAAGATGAGTGTGAGCGAGAGCAGCAGTCGGCAGACATTCACCACAATGTTGATGCGTATGGCCTTACGCTTCGTGCATGTCGGTTGTCGCTGAATATCGTCGTCTTTTTCTGTCATATTCTTCTTTATTCATAATGCATGCTACATCATGCACGATTCCTAACTCCTAACTCCTAACTCAATTGGCTTCCAACTCAATCTCCAATTCCCAACTTTCCTTTCATTCTTATCGCCCCAAACACCGCATAGTTGATGATGTCCATGTAGTTGGCCTCGATGCCTTCCGACACGAGGGCTTTGCCGTGGATGTCCTCCAGCTCCTTCACGCGCTCGATCTTGGTCAGTATGAAGTCGGTGTAGCTCTCCACCCGCATCGAGCGCCACGCCTCGCCATAGTCATGGTTCTTTCTTGTCATGAGTTGGAAGGCCTCTTTGGCGTGCTGTGTGTAGAGGGCAAGAGCCTCGTCGGGCGCCATGTCCACCTTGTCGGCGAATCCTTTCTCCATCTGGATGAGACCCACGATGCCATAGTTGATGAGAGCGATAAACTCTGGCCTGATGCCCTCGCCCACAAGCGATTGGCCTGTGATTTCGAGCGAGCGGATGCGGCGCGCCTTGATGAGAAGCTGGTCGGTCAGCGACGTGGGGCGCAACAGCCGCCACGACGCACCATAGTCATGGAGTTTCTTGGCGAAGAGCCCACGGCACTCCTCCATCACCTCTTTAAACTCTTGATTGGTATCATTCATGCCAACCGCCTTGCGGCTGTCTTCCATAGGGTTTGCGTCTGCCATTACGCTGTTGTATAACTGAATGTCAATTCATGCTTTGTGGCAGGACTTGCGCCGTTGCGCTGCATACGGTGTTCGGCATGGAGTCGGGCCTGCCACTTGCACGCTGCAAAGTTACGAAAAAGAATAGATATAGCGCATGTTTTCACATACTTTTTAAGGTTGGTTCATAATTGTAGCTGTCCCGCGAATGCCGGCCTCCATCCAAAAGATAAAGTGTCCCAACGACTTAGTCGAATTGCTCGAATGCATGTTCGATTAATTCGTTTCATTCGTTGAGACAAATGGTTGGGTGTATGGGCAAGTGCCATGGTCTGCAATTCGCTGGACAGGTGCCCATAATTACGGCGATGGACTGTGAATGCCCTGCGATAGGGAGTAGCGCAACTCTCCGCCGCTCAATGACAATGCCTCAACCTACCCACAAAGGCCCCAGACTGTTGCGGAAGCCGATAATTCCATTCGCAGGCTCCTGTCATGGAACAAATGTCCATTCTTCTGCCTGTAAATCGCTATTTCCCAAGCCACTCTTCAATCTCGTCTGCCGACAATCCCTGCTGCAGCAACTTCTTTCGCACACGGTCCAATTGCTGGTCCTTCTGCGACAGCTGCTGGCTTTGCTGCGACAGCTGCTGGTCCTTTTGCGACAGCTGCTGGTCCTTTTGCGACAGCTGCTGGTCCTTCAGCGAGAGCTGCTGGCTTTGCTGCGATAGCTGCTCGTCCTTCTGCGATAGCTGCTCGTCCTTCTGCGACAGCTGCTCGTCCTTCAGCGAGAGCTGCTGGCTTTGCTGCGATAGCTGCTCGTCCTTTTGCAACAGCTGCTCGTCCTTCTCCTTGATTTGCTTGTCGCGGCTCATGATGGCGGTGTCGCGGTCCTCTATGGCCTGAAAATACTCGTCCTCCACATTCATGTCCTGACGAAGTTGGGCATCCACAGAGGCCACGACGAGCCGGTGGAGGATATACTGCATGTCGGCGTCGTCCTGATAGTTGGCGTCGTCCAGCTCTACCAACTGCCGGTTGTCCTTCTCCTTGTTGGCCTGGTCGAATACGCTGAGCACCCTGTCCAGCCTGTTGTTGATTTGCCCGTGCAGAAGAGGAATCTGGACGAT
>SFCY01000122.1 GCA_004558865.1 Bacteroidales bacterium | reverse complement strand
GTACTTTCAAATCATCAGATTTTCATTATCCCGACATCGACCGCCAATGGATAGGATTCCAGTTGGCAACGACGTGTGGCAATTGGCACGATTTATCGTGGCAGTTGGTTCGATGTATCGTGTCAATTGCCACGATATATCTTGACAGTAGCCACGAAACATGAATAAAGCATTGGTTATGCCTGTTTCGCAAGTCTTCGACCTGCAAAATACGGATCATGAAATAATCAGAAGGGTAAGCCTACGGCGAAATGGAACGTGAAGTCGCGGCTTAAATCGGGATGGAAGATGGCATAATGCTCGTCGTTGGTCTCGTAGGCAGGGTTGATGGCCTTCATACCCATGTCGAAGCGAAGGATGAAGTAGCCGAAGTTGAGCCGCAGTCCAAGTCCGTAGGCCACGGCTATCTGCTTATAGAAACTGTCGAACTTGAATTGTCCTCCAGGCTGTTCCTCGTAATTGCGAAGAGTCCAGATGTTGCCGGCATCCACGAAGATGGCACTGTTGAGTTTCCAAAACAAGTGGCTGCGGTATTCAACGCTCACATCCAGTTTCATGTCGCCCGTTTGGTTGATGAAGTCGATGCGTCCATCGTTTCCCTTGAACTTGCCGGGTCCCAACTCTCTTACGCTCCAGCCTCTCACCGAGTTGGCTCCTCCAGAGAAATAGCGTTTCTCAAAAGGCAGGATCTTGCTGTTGCCGTAGGGATAGGCGATGCCAAATGCGGCATGGCAGGCTATGCTGTTGTTGCCGTCGAGGGTGAAGAGATGGGTATAGTCCACGTCAAACTTGGCATACTCGGCGTAAGCGATGTTGATGAACTCATGCTGGCCGTTGCCGTTTTGCTTGAGACTGAACACTCCCGACAGCGCCTCCAACAGATTGCCCGCCGTCTCCACGTTGGCACGCACCACATTGGCGCCGTCGTTGTAGGTGAGGCCGAAGCCCGTCTTCATGATGAACAGGTCCTCATAGTTGTAACGGAGGATGGCGTTGCGGTTCTCCGCATTGTCGAGATAGTCGCGTCGGAAAGTATCGCTGATCCATGGCATGTACACATAGTTGAGGTCGAGCACATCGAGACGGTAGTTCAGCTTGCGCACCACGTCGTCCCATCTGTAGCCCCATGCCGTGGAGAAGACGCGCCGGTGGAACTCAGGCCGGTTCTGCAAGTCCCAGCTCACAGAGAGTTCCGAAGTGGCCGTGCTGCGCCGGCGGAACTTCTGGGAGAGGAATGGAGCCACGAAGCGGGGGAAGGTGAGTTTCGACTCGATGCTGTATTCCTCATAATCCTTGTTCTGGTAGCCCTCCAACCCCGTGATGGCCTCAAAGGCTCCGCGCAGCCGGATGCTCAAGGCCTCACTCCCTCTGAAGAGGTTGCGGTTCTGCCAAGCCACACTGAGGGCCGCGCCCAAGTCGCCGGCTGTGTTAGTGCCCTCGGGTTGAACGCTCAGGGTGTTGGGGCGGTTGGTGGAGACTTGGATGTCACAGTCGAGGAGCGTAGTGTCGGGATGCTCACGAAAGGAAATGTTGGTGTAGCGCACAGCGCCCAGCCGGGCAAAGTTGTTGTAGGTGCGCCTCAGCCGGCTGTTGCTGTAGAGCATCCCGGGCTTGATGGCCGAAGTCGTCTCCAACACATGCTGGCGCAGATGCACCCTGCTGCTGTCATTGCCGATGAAATTCACGTTTGCGATTCGATAGCGCGGGTGGTGATCGTGCACCTCCTTGTCTTGCGTGACATAGCCCATCACATGCATGGTGACATTGATGTCCTTGGAGTGGCACGCCGAGTCCGCCTCAAACTGGATGAAGTCTTTATGGAACTTGTAGTAGCCCTCGTCGGCGAGGATCTTGGCTATCCTCACCCGTTCCTGTTCCAGCTCATCCACCGTGAAGCGCTGGCCGGCCAAGGAGCGAAGATGGGGCTTGAGGAGGGCTGCGATGGAGTCGTCGTCGATGACCGTGCGGAATGTGCTGATGGAAAAAGGCTCACCCGGATGGAGGGTGTAGACGGCGGTCAGCCTCTTGCCCCTCACCTTTGTGGCGAGCGAGGCCGTGGCGTGCATGTAGCCCATGTTGCGCATGGCCGACTGCAAGTCGTTGCAGGAGAGCCGTGCCTGGATGGTGTCGTAGACCACGGGCTCCTCCCCCATCTTGTGCAGGGTCCTATTGATCCATTTCGTGGAGTCGCGGCCGGCAAGCGAATAGGCGCCAAGGGGAATCTTGAAGATGTTGAACCATTTGGAATTGGCCTTCTGGCGGATATAGGGCGCGAGCAGGGCTGCGTCAAACCCTTTCGTGTCGGATTTGATTTCCACCTTGTCGAGCAAATACTGGTTTTCGGGAATAAGCTTTGTACTCGAACAGGCCGCCAACACGGCGCAGAAGCCAAGCAGTATGATGTGATGGTGTCGCAATTCCTCTTGTTTTGAATGCAAAGATAACATTTTTAAGTCAAGGAAAGGGAGATTAACAGATTTTTTTGTAGAGAAATCATTTATAATGTTTACCTTTGCATCACTAAGGATATGTTAAGCAAGAACAGAATAAAAGAAATACGCTCATTGGAGCGGAAGAAGATGCGCAACGAGAAGCGGCTCTTCGTGGCCGAGGGTCCCAAGGTGGTGGGCGACCTGATGAGGGTGCTCTCCCCGCGCCTCTTGCTTCACACCGAAGGGTGGACACCCGAAGCGGGCGACTATGAGGAAATCGTTGTCAGCGGCGAGGAGCTGCGCCATGTCAGTTTCCTGCAGCACCCCCAAGAGGTGTTGGGCGTTTTCCCAATGTTTGGGGAGAGCCTGGGGCAGCTGCCGCTCCACCAGCTCTCGTTGGCCCTCGACGGTGTGCAGGACCCTGGCAATTTGGGCACCATCATCCGCATTGCCGATTGGTTTGGCATCGGCCGCATCTACTGCTCACAGGACACCGCCGATGTCTACAACCCCAAGGTGGTGCAGGCCACCATGGGCAGCCTCGCGCGGGTTCAGGTGTGCTACACCGACCTGCCCAAGCTCGTGGACAACTTGCCCAAAGGCTTTCCCGTATATGGCACGATGCTGGAGGGGAGCAACATCTACACGCAAGACCTGGCCGCGGAGGGGCTGGTGGTGATGGGCAACGAAGGCAATGGCATCAGCGCTCCCCTAAGGCAAAGGATCACCCACAAACTACTCATTCCCTGCTGCCAAACAGCAGACACGCGCCCCGACTCGCTCAATGTGGCCGTGGCGACCGCCCTCACGATAGGCGAGTTCAGGCGCAGGGCGGCCAAATGATATTCACCGAAGCCTTCAAAAGGGCACAAAGCCAACCCAAAGGCAAGGAGTTTTCCCTTATATAGATATGACAAATACCGATTACATCATCCAGCGCAGTGGAGCTGCCTGCATCAAGGCAGCCTACCTGCTCTTCATCAACAACATCAAGAAAATATTCTTGGCAACATGGAAGCCGGCCCTCATCCTAAGCGTCGTGGCCGGACTGGGGACACTGATTCTGCCCCCGTTCTTCGCCACATCAATGGCCGCGCCACCGCAGTCGGAGACTGAGGCTGTGGCCAACTATGCCTCAACGGTGTTCCTCCCCGTTGTCTATCTCTTCGTCTGCGCCGGCTTCTTCCTGTGGATGCTCTCCAATGTGCAGACCCAGCTCACGGGTGGAAGCTTCAAGAGAAACATCCGCCACGCATGGGCTTTCTACGGCGTGGCCGTCCTCTTTTATGGGGGCGTCTATGTGCTGTTGAATGTCTTGGCCTACCTCGCCGGCATGTCGCTTGTGAGGGGCGGCATGCCTGTGGCACAGTTCATGAGGTGGTTCTTCACCGGCTTCGGCATCTTCTTCCTCGTCTTCTTTCTCCATCTTCCCGCACTCTGCCATGCCGTGGTTCTGGGGCTTTGGCACACCGAGCGGCAACCATGGCGCCTCCTTGGTTCCGGCCTGGCAACAGGCTTGAGACACTGGGGCTTCCTCTTCAAGATCTTCTTCCTCACAGGCATCATAGCCCTGCTCATCTGCTGCGTGGCGTGGTTGCCCACGGGAGTGGTGTTCTTGGCGGTCAACGCCGACGCCTACGGACAAATCGCCATGGGCGACCCGTCGGGGCTTCCCAGTAGTTTTCCCGCACTGAACTGCATCTCCACTGCCGTCACGACTTTCTTCCTGGGCTACATGGGGGTGTGGCTCTACCTCAATTATTTCTACGCAGCCTGTTCCATCGAGGCAAAAAAAGCCGCCAAGAAAGCCGCCAAAGAGGAAGAGAAGGCCATGGAGGCAAAGGCCGACGCCGAGACGGCTGTGTCCAAATAGCAAGCGGGAGCTGATTTTATATGGCTGGTTCTATAGGCTGGTTCTATAAATTAGCCTAAAAAATCCGGGCAGAACGTGCTTGCGCATCAACGAAGCTCCGTCTGCCCGGGTTTTTATCTCGTGCCTATTGCATCTGCAATCAGCCTACATGCTCTCGCTCAAGACTTCCATCAATTCGTCGTGGGTCAGCTGGTGGTAGCCTGCATCAAGGAGGAAGGTGCCTTTGGCAATGCCCTCAAGCATGTCTGTCGTAGCCCCCAACTCGCTGATGGTCAGTGGCAGGCCTATCTCCTTCATCCATGCTTTCAATGCATCAAGGCCGGCTAAGGCCACCTGCTTATCGCTCTTGCCCTCAGGATTTACGCTCCATACGTTTTCAGCGAAACGAACAAACTTCGGCAGGCCATATTTCAGGATCTTATGGTAGTAGGCCATCGACACGGCGGCAAGGGTATAGCCATGAGGCGCGTGGGTCCAAGCTCCCACCGAATGGCCTATCATGTGCACCTCCCAGTCCTCTTTTTTGCCACAGCCTATGAGGGTGTTGAGTGCCCAAGTGGCCGTCCACATGATGTTGCTGCGCGCCTCGTAGTCCTTAGGATTCTTCACTGCCTTGCGGGCTGCGACGATGAGACCGCGCATGAGTCCTTCAGCGAGGTAGTCCGATGTGTTGTCGTCATCACCCGAGAAGTACTGCTCCATGATGTGGCTCATGATGTCGTAGATGCCAGCCTTCATCTGATTGTCGGGAACGGTGAGTGTGTAATTGGGGTTGAGAATCGAGAATTTGGGCATGAGCCGCTCATCGAAGACATGTCCCACTTTGAGTGTGTGGGCAGCGTCGGTGATAACGGTGCCGGCATTCATCTCGCTGCCAGTCCCCGCCATTGTCAGCACGCAGGCAACGGGGAGGATGAGCTGACCCTCTGGCGGGTTCTGCTGCCTCAGATAGAAGGCATCCCAATAGTCGCCATCGTAATGAGTTGCAGCAGCCACGGCCTTGGAGTAATCGCAGACGCTGCCACCACCAACGGCGAGGATGAGGTCCACCTTGTGATTCCGCGCGATTTCCACCCCCTCATTGAGTTTCTCCAACGTAGGGTTGGACAACACACCGGGATTCTCCACCACGGTCTTGCCTTTCTTTCTCAGCACAGCCATCACCTCATCGTAAACGCCATTGCGCTTGATGCTGCCACCTCCATAGTTGAGCAGGATGTTTGGACCATATTTCTTCAATTCCTCTTCCAGTCCCTTGAGACTGTCCGGACCAAAATAGAGTTTGGTCGGGTTGTGATAAACAAAGTTTCCGTTCATAGCTTATTGAATTAAATGTAATAATAGGCAGGAAGCTGCCAATGCAAATATTCGTTTTGTCATTGTGTAGGGTGTTGTAGTGGGCGAAAACTGCCGCTGATTATCTCCATCCCATGAACATCTTCACGGTCTCGGGGTCGTTGTGGTCGAAGAAGAGGCTGTGGCCGGTGTCCAGGCCATCGATTTGCCTCATCTCAGCATCGGTGAGGTCGAAATCATAGATGTTGAGGTTCTGCACCATGCGCTCCACGTGCGTACTCTTGGGAATGATGATGACTCCACGCTGTATGAGCCATCTGAGCGCCACCTGCGCCACGCTCTTGCCATGAACCTTGCCGACAGCTTCGAGCACGGGATTGGTGAAGAAACCATTGCGCCCCTCGGCGAGCGGCCCCCACGACATGATGCGAGTGCCGAACTCTTCCATATATTTGCGAGCCTTGGCCTGCTGGCAGAAGACGTGGGTCTCCACTTGGTTGACTGCCGGCACGATTTCCACATTGCTGGCCAAGTCTACGAAATGGTTGGGCTGGAAATTGCTCACGCCGACGGCCTTCACCTTGCCCTCCTTGTAAGCGTCCTCCAAAGCCCGGTAAGCACCGTAGTAGTCGCAGAATGGCTGGTGGAGCAGCATCAGGTCGATGTAGTCGAGTCCGAGCGTGCGCAGACTCTCGTCAATGCTGGCCTTGGCCTTGTCGTAGCCATAATTGGAAATCCACACCTTGTCGACGAGGAAGATGTCCTCACGTGCGATGCCACTCTTGCGGATGGCATTGCCCACTCCTGCCTCGTTGTGGTAGGCCTGTACCGTGTCAACCATGCGATAGCCCACCTTCAAGGCGTCGCTCACGCAGCGCTCGGCATCTGCAGGCGACACCTGATAAACTCCATAACCCTCTTGTGGCATCATCACGCCATTGTTCAGTTTCAATGAATCCATAGCTCCTATATATATAATAATGTATGACGAAAAGTGAAAATGATTACGGTTGCAAAGTTACAGCGTTATGGCGAAAGAGGACTTCCTAGAATCCGCAGCACTTTAATTTAGATTTATTGGCGCAACCGACAAACCCTGTGGAGTGCGTACAGTCGCTAACCCAAAAACATGTTGCTAAACGGTACATGATTGGAGAAAAGTTCTTACCTTTGCGTC
>SFCY01000121.1 GCA_004558865.1 Bacteroidales bacterium | reverse complement strand
TGATGCTTTGAGAATTAACCTCAAAACTCAGGGTTTTATAAAAGACGACATCACCCTGCTGCAATGGTTACGCAAGCGTGACTATGCCGGAATTCAGTACAATCATAACTATGACGATTTGTAAAATGGGAAATCAAAGAGAATACATAGCAAGCGGCGGATTCTCCGCATACCTCTATGAGGATCACCCAGGCTGGGAAAGCAAAACCGTAAATGGCATTCACGGAAAAGTTATAAAACTTAAGGCTGACAAAACCGGCTCACATGCGGGTCTTCCCACTTATGCGAATACTTCAGACATGTATTTCCGTGTTGGGAAAGATGGCAGTGTCATTCAAGGAAAAGTGTATATAAGCCGCAAAATGTGCATAGACTTCGACTGGAGTCATACGCACACCAATAAAGGTCTGGGAAGCGATGGAAAATCTTTCCAGAAGGGAGTAATACATGTTCAAACCTATCGCGTAGAGAAAGACGGAACCACAACCCGTCTTTCCAACAATGCGAGATACATGAACAATAGCGAGATGAATAAGTACGGACCGATTATTAAGGCCTTTAACCCAGATGTAAAATTTAGACCATAACCAATCCTTAAGATCCTAGTAAAATCGGTTCAATGGATATTTTCCGTGGATTGGATATGTTGTTTCATTTCGTATAGTCCTGACTTCGCCAATGAATAAATGGTAATAGAAAATCATGGACAGGCTTACGCTCCATAGTAGCTCTGAGGCTCAACCTGCGGGATAGCCTTACGAGCAAGCTCGACGGCTATCCCACTAATTGTGATTCCATTGCCCGCTGAAGGCAGCGGACCTCCCGGACAACAGGGAGACCGTCGAGCTTGCTCATAAGGCCACCCCACCGCTTCAACCCCATAGCTTAGGTAGGAGCGTAAGTCTGGACGTGACTATTTTCCTCCCCTTTACATATAAACTTACCATGATTCCACGGAAAATATCCGCTGTGCGCGAAAAATTGCTCAGATTATGAATCATTTTAGTTCCTGTTGCGAAAAACGGATGGTTGAAAACAACGTGTTGCAAGAGGAAGACAAACAAAAGACACGAGACGGAGCGGCTGGCGCGGAGGGAAAAGGGGGGAAAAAGAAGCCCCGGCAACAAACAAACCGCCAAGAACTTGTTGAAGCGGAATGAATTTGTTATTTTTGCAGCAGACAAGTAGGAGGCACGGTGTCCCCGCCGTGCAAAGAAGATGTAGTGGGAACACCCCATCCGCTTCTACCCAACCAGTGAACAACTGTTTGCTATATAGAAGAAAACTTCTGAATATGAAAATATCCATCTTCTCCATTCTATTTTTCCTCTTGCTGTTAGGCAACGGAAAAGCAGGCGCCCAACGCTGCTACTACCGCAGTTTCCAGGACTTGGACAGCGGACGGTGCGTCAGTGCCGACTTCCGCCTGCAGCGGCTCAGCCCCAAAAAGCTGCGCAAGCACCTCGGGCCGGAATACAAGCTCAAGGCCCATGGCAAGCAGGCCAGGGAATTGGAGCGCAACGCCCTGTTCCTGCAAGTGGACAGCGAGCTGTTTGTCAACTGCCGCCCGCTCAAGTGCGAGGACGTGCCCATAGGCAAGGGCTTCGCCCCCTGCCAGCGCATTGGCTCCGACCGCATTGTGTTCTTCAGCGTGAGGCGCGACCAGCACCAGAAAAAGGAAATGCCCTCGCTCTTGGAGAAGATGCTCCTGCCCGACGACGACTACGACGCCAACTACGCCAGGCCCGAGGTCAAATACGAGGACGGGAGAGAGGTGGTGGAGACCAACGACGATGTGTTCAACCGCCTTGGCTACGCCCTCGACAGCAGGTCGGCGGCCAAGAAGCGGCTCGCCAAGGTCAAGGCCTGCTACTTCCTGTTCAAGGTGGAGCCCACCGAGGCGCGCATCGTCGACACCAGCTACATGCGCTATCTGCTCGCCCCCTACCCCGACTTGCAGACCCAGTATCTGAAGCTGGACCGCAGTGCGCGCGAGGACCCCATCGTCATCCTACAGTATCTTAGACAAATCAAACTATGAAGCGAATCCTTTTTATTATTCTTCTCCTTTTCGCCGCACTGAAAGGGTCGGCGCAGGCCCCGGAGGTGAAGGGCGACGGCCCCGACACCTATCTGGAATATTCGCCCTACGTGGCCGCGGTGGCGCTAAAGCTCTGTGGCGTGGAGACGGCAAGCTCGTGGAAGCGGCTGGCCGTGGACGGCGCGCTGTCGTGGGGAATCACCGCCGGAACCACCTGGGCACTGAAGCACAGCATCCACTCGCGCCGCCCCGACTTCAGCAACAACCGCTCCTTCCCCTCAGGCCACAGTGCCATCGCCTTTGCCGGCGCCACCATATTATATAAGGAGTACCGCCACGTGTCGCCATGGATTGGAGTGGCCGGCTATGCGGTGGCCACCTACACCGCCATCGACCGCGTGGACCGCAACAAGCACCACTGGTTTGACGTGATAGCCGGCGCGGGTATCGGCATTGCCGGCACGCACCTCGGCTATTGGCTGGGCGACAAGCTCACGGGCGAGCGCAGCCGCTACAGCGTGGGCGTTGGCCCCGGCGGCATAGCCATGGTCATAAGGCTCTAACGTTTTGTCGCGCAAAGGCGCAAAGCACACAAAGGCCATACACACAACTGCAAGGGGCCGTGCACCATGGTGCACGGCCCCTTGCTATTGGATGACAGCGCCTCCCCATTGAAACCGGAAACGCTTGTGGTCTTCGCCGCGACCCTCTTGGCCGCCGAAGCCCATGCCCTTATGCGTGCTGCTCCACCCACTTCCGCGCATTGACGAAAGCCTCCATCCAAGGAGTGACCTCGTCGCCGCGGCGGCTGAGCGGATACCAGGCGCTCTGCCATGGGAACACGGCACGTTCGGGGTGCGGCATCATGGCCAAGTGACGGCCGTCGGCCGAGCAGATGGCTGCCACATTGTAGTCGCTTCCGTTGGGATTGCCGGGATATTCCGCATAGTTGTATTTCGCCACCACGTTGTAGTGGTCCTCAGGCTCGGGCAGATAGAAGCGGCCTTCGCCATGGGCAACCCACAAGCCCAGCTTGCTGCCGCCTAACGAACCAAGCATCACGCTGTTGTTCTGCGGAATGCTCAGGCCGAGGAAGACCGACTCAAACTTCTGGCTTACGTTGTGGACCAAGTGGGTGCGGTGCTTGTGGTCGGGATTGATGAGGTTGAGTTCCACCATCAGCTGGCAGCCGTTGCAGATGCCGAGGCTCAGCGTATCCTCGCGGGCGTAGAACCGCTCAAGGGCTTCCTTGGCCTTGGGATTGTAGAGGAACGCTCCCGCCCAGCCCTTTGCTGAGCCCAGCACGTCGGAATTGGAGAACCCGCCACAGAACACGATGAAGTTGACCTCGTCGAGCGACTCGCGCCCACTGATGAGGTCGGTCATCATCACATCCTTCACGTCGAATCCCGCAAGATAGAGGCAGTAGGCCATCTCGCGCTCGCCATTGGTTCCCTTCTCGCGGATGATGGCAGCCTTGGGCCGATGGCCGTTCTTCTTGTCGTTCTTCCAGCGGTCGGCGCTGATGCCATACTGGCTCAGCTTGCCCGTGAAGCCCTTGGGGAACTCCATCTCCACGGGCTGCTTCTTGTAATTGAGCCAGCGCTTGCGGGCCATGCCGCCCATGCTCTGGTCCTGGTCGAGCAGGTAGCTGGTGTGGTACCACACGTCGCGCAGCGCGTCGATGTCGAACTCGTGCTTCCATTCGTCCTTCACAATCTCAATCTTGCGCCCATCGGGTATGGGATAGCCAATCTTGGCAAAGCCAACACCGTGGTCCTCGAAGAACTTGCGCAGCTCCATCTTGTGCTCGTCGCTCACCTGAATCACCACTCCGGGGTTCTCGGCAAAGAGCGTGCGCACCACATCGCCGTCGCCCAAGTCGTGAAGATTGACGTGCAGGCCGCCCTTGGTGTTGGCGAACGTCATCTCGAGCAGCGTCGTGATGAGTCCTCCGGCCGATATGTCGTGGCCGGCCATCACCCAGCCCTTGCGGATAAGTTCCTGCACGGCGTTGAAGCAGTCGCTGAAATAGTCGACATACAACGCAGACTTCTCGTCGTAGTCGCCGTAAGGCACGTCGCTGCCCACGCGCCCAAGGGTCTGGGCCAGGGCGCTGCCGCCCAAGCGGGCGGGCTGGAAACTGAAGTCGATGTGGTAGAGCGAGGAACGCTTGTCGTTGACCACGACAGGCGTCACCACGCGCCTCACGTCGCTCACTTCCGCGCCACTGGTGACGATGACCGTTCCCGGCGAAATCACCTTGCTGCCATCGGGATACTGCTGGCTCATGGAGAGCGAGTCCTTGCCCGTGGGCACATTGAGGCCAAGTCCGCAGCAGAAGTCGCTCAGAGCGCTGACGGCCGTGTAGAGGCGCGCGTCCTCGCCCTTCTGCGAGCGGCAGGGCCACATCCAGTTGGCCGAGAGGTTGAGGTTCTGCACCGGGGAGGGATTGCGGTTGTCGACGGCGATGGGCGCCCACACGATGTTGGTGAGCGACTCGGCCACGCTCATCACGCTGCCGGCGGCGGCGTTGGCCAGTCCCACTTGCGGCGCATGGCCCAGCGCCGTGGCTATACCGGCCCGGCCGCGATAGTCGAGGGCCACCACACCACAGTCGGCGAGCGGCAACTGCACCTCGCCCACACACTGCTGGCGGGCCACCTTGCCCGTGACGGAGCGGTCCACCTTGTTGGTCAGCCAGTCCTTGCAGGCCACGGCCTCAAGCTGCAGCACATTGTTGACATATTCGTCGATATGGTCTACTGAATAGCTGGCGTCCTCATAATGGTGCTCAACGGTCACGTCGCGCATGACGGTCTTGGGCGAGTGGCCAAACATCTGGGCCACGTCGAGGTCGAAGGGCTTCACGCCGTCGCCCTGCACGAACGAGAAGTGGGCGTCGCCGGTGGTCTGGCCGACCACATACATCGGGGCGCGCTCGCGCTCGGCAATCTGCTTTACATGGCCGAGGTGTTTCTCATCAATCAGTAAGCCCATGCGCTCCTGAGACTCGTTTGCAATGATTTCCTTCGCGCTGAGCGTCTTGTCCCCGATGGGTAGCTTGGTCATGTCTATCTCGCCGCCGCAGTCCTCCACCAGTTCGGAGAGGCAGTTGAGGTGGCCAGCCGATCCGTGGTCGTGGATGGACACCACAGGGTTGACATCCTCCTCCACCAAGGCGCGCACCAGGTTGTAGGCGCGCTTCTGCATCTCGGGATTGGCGCGCTGCACGGCGTTGAGCTCGATGCCGTTGCTGTAGCGGCCCGTGTTGACACTCGACACCGATCCGCCTCCCAATCCGATGCGGTAGTTGTCGCCGCCGACGACCACGATGTCGTTGCCTTTCTGCGGCTCCTTCTTCAGGCAGTCGCGCTTCTTGCCGTAGCCCACACCGCCCGCGAGCATGATCACCTTGTCGTAGCCATAGAGCTGGTGCTCCTCGTCGGGCAGCTCCTCGCCGTCGAGAGTCTTGGCGGTATCGGTGGCCGTGGTCTGGTATTCGAAGGTGAGCAGCGAGCCCGTGATGAGCGGCTGGCCAAACTTGTTGCCGAAGTCGCTCGCACCGTTGGAGGCCTTGATGAGGATCTGCTCGGGCGTCTGATAGAGCCACTTGCGGGCCTCTATGCTTTTTTCCCATGCGCGCGGATATTCCGTCGTGCCGAGGCGGGGATAGCTGGTCATGTAGACAGCCGTTCCCGCGATGGGCCAGGAGCCAGTGCCGCCTCCCATACGGTCGCGGATCTCACCGCCGGTGCCCGTGGCGGCTCCGTTGAAGGGCTCCACGGTGGTGGGGAAGTTGTGGGTCTCGGCCTTCAGGGAGATAACGCTCTCGATGGGCTCCACGCGGAACCAGTCGGCTGTGCTTTGGTCGGCGGGCGCGAACTGCTCCACCACCGGTCCCTGGGCAAAGGCCACGTTGTCCTTGTAGGCGGAGAGGATCTTGCCGCGGTGCTGCTCGGTGGTCTTCTTGATCATCTGGAAGAGGCTCGACTGGCGCTCCTCGCCGTCGATGACAAACGTGCCGCCGAAGATCTTGTGGCGGCAGTGCTCGGAGTTGATCTGCGCGAAGCCAAATATCTCCGAGTCGGTGAGCGGCCGGCCGTTCTCCTTCTCTATCTTGTGGAGATATTCTATTTCCTCCGGACTCAGGGCCAGGCCTTCCTCCTCGTTGTACTTCTCGATGTCCTCAACGTGCTTGATGGGCTCCGGCGTGTGGCTCACGGTGAAGATGTCCTGGTCCAGCCCCTCATACATGCGCTGCAGCATCGGGTCGAAGTCGGCGTCCTCCGACTTCACGGGGAAGTACTCCTCAATACGCGAAATGCCCTTGAGACTCATGTTCTGAGTAATCTCAACGGCATTTGTACTCCAAGGTGTTATCATCTCACGTCGCGGACCCACGAAGAATCCGTTCAGCTGTTGTGCGTCGACGAGTGTGGCGTCGCCGTAGAGCCAGCAAAGGGCATCCGCCTCCTCGCGCGAGGGATTGTGGTCAATCTCCGTTGCGATGACGTTAGCCTTCTGAGTCTTGAAGAATAAAATCATATTTATATTGGTTTGGTTGTATTCGTCGTAACCTGTGAATGCCTGCCTGTCCTTGCGACTTGCGCCGGCCACGTTCCCGTTCGCTCCACAGTGGGCAACGTCCAACGGCATTCACCTGCAAAATTAATAAAAATAGGTGTTACCGCCAATCGCACGCCTTGATTTTTTTCGCGCGACCCACATTTTAGGCTGGTTCTATAAATTAGGCTGATAGAATAATCGATAAAGTGCAGTTGTCGTTTCGGTCGTCTTCTGCATCTATCGGTCTCAAAACGTCAAGTC
>SFCY01000120.1 GCA_004558865.1 Bacteroidales bacterium | reverse complement strand
CTATGGAGCGTAAGCCTGTCCATGATTTTCCATTACCATTTACGCATTGGCGAAGTCAGGACTATACGAAATGAAACAACATATCCAATCCACGGAAAATATCCATTTAACCGAACCTTTTCGATAAGCCAAATGAGCAGAGCCAAGCTTGCTTGGACTCTGCCATGGCGAGAAAAGGTGGGCAGTAGGCCAATACGACTCGACCTAATTTATAGAACCAGCCTAAAAAGAGGAAATGGGGAAACTACAGCGAGAACTGCACGTTGACCATCAGTTCGCGCGGACGCAGCCAATAACGGTTGGTGAAGATGCCCACACCGCTATAGGAGGTCACCTCGTATGTCTTCTTGTTGAAGAGGTTGCGGAGCGCGGCCGAGAACCTTACCTTTCCCATCCGCCACGTCAGCTTGGCGTCGGCGAGGAGGGTGTTGCTCGAAGGCGAGTCTTGGATTTCGTTGTGGTAGATGACGCCCGAGAGGGATATGTCCACATTCCTGATGGTGGAGACAACGGTCAGCCGCTGTGTCCAGTTGGCAAGGGTATTCGTCCACTCCGTGCCGGCCTTGCTGCGATTGAAGGAGAAGTCGCCTTTATAGTCTATCTCCATCCACGAGGGGGAGAAGATGATTTCCGGCACGAAACCGTAGGAGACGTAACGGTAGTCGATGGTATTCCCGGCGGAATACTGCTCTCCAACGGAATAGTTGCCAATCAAGGATAGGTTGGTCTTGAGGTGGAGGGCACTCCATCCCTTCGAGAGGTTGACCGACGCGCCGACATTGTCGCTATGGGTGTTGTGGCGCGTCCAAGTGTAGTGGTAGTTGCCATCGGCAATGACCATATCCATGGCCGCCGACTTCCAGGAGCGGGAGTAAGTGGCCTTGGCGTTTGAGAAGAACTGATAGATGGCCCGCTTGTAGTTGTACTCAAACGACGACATTAGGAATCTGAACCGAGGCACAAAGTCGGGCGCGTCCGTCCAAGTGCGGTAGTCGGCGCGCCGATGGGCCACGGCAAGCGTCTCCCACGCCGCGGCGCTCTCCGAATAGCTGGCCAAGAGATTCCAGTTGGAGCGGTTGCCATAGTCGCGGTTGACATACACCGAGGCCGAGGGCAGGAGCATTGTGGCTCCCTGGTGGGTGAAGTGCTTGGCGAGAAGCCCTGTGGAGAGCGAGATTCGCCAGTCGGCGTCCTTATAATACCATGAGGGCGCGAGGCCTCCTTGCAGCAAGGTGTTGTTCTGCTGGGCCACATTCAGGTTCTCCGCCTCAAGCTGGAGCCCGTAGCTGCTGTGCCATTTGCCATATTGGCGGTTCCACGACAGCGAATGGGCGGTGTGCCACAGGTTGTTGGCCAGCTCGTCGGAATAGGAAAGGGCAGCGAGGGAGTCGGAATCGGCGGGGCCGCCGAGATTGAACTTGTCCTTGGCATGGTGGTAGTCGGCGGTGGACTTCCATTGCAGGGTGTTCATTCCCAACGTGTAGGTCTGGCTGACGGCGGCAGTGAGATTCACCTCCGGCGTGCGAATCCTTTGGGACAAGCCACCGGAGTATTCCGTCAGTCCGTCGTCCTGGCTGGCATCGGCCTTGACGACGAAGTTGCCAAAATGCTTGTCGGCATTGATGCGGTGGTTGTAGTCCATGGAGAAAGCGTCCTGGCGGAGGAGCAGCCGGCGGTCCTCGGTGGTGGAGGTGGGCTCATGGCCGCCGAGAAAATACTGGGAGACGTTCTGCGTGTGCTGGCGGATGACATTGCGGTTGTAGCTCACGGAGAAACTGTTCTCCTCATCGTTCTTGCCCTTTGTGAGATGGTCGAGGCTGTAGGCCTGCGATGTGTTCATGCGCAGCCGCTCGTCGTCGATGGGCGACTGCAGCGAGGGAGCCGAATACCATTTTGGCATGTCGGCTGCGGCGGCAAAGTCGAAGGCGTTGTAGAATATCGAGTACTGGTTGCTGAGGTCGCGCCCGGAGCGGTCGTATTGCACGGTGGCCTCCATCTGCCGCCTCTTCCCTATCTGCATGCCCACCGCGTCGCCGCCCACGTGGGTTGGGTCGTCGGCGAGGAGATAGGGGCGCAGCGTGGCGAAGAACTGGTCGCGGGCCGAGTCCTTCAGCACAATGTTCATTCCGATGTCGTCGGTGAAGACACGGTTGCGCAGGGCCTTCACCGGCTGGTCGTGCTCCACCACCTCGGCTTTCTTCACGTCCTTGGCCCGGATGTTGTCGGTGAGCTTGTTGTATTGTCCCTTGCTCAGGTCGAGGCCCTCCACGGTGAAGCGGCTGATGGCCTTTCCCCTGTATTTGATTTGCCCGTTCTTCTCCACGTCCACGCCGGGCAGCTTCCTCAGCACGTCCTTGAGGTTGTTGTCGCGCCCGGTGGCAAACTTTGTCAGGTCGTAGACGATGGTGTCGCGGCGCATCGACACGGGCGGCCCCTCCACCTTCACTTCCTTGAGTTGGAAAGCCTGCTGGACAAGGCGGACGACATTGTCTCCCGCCACGGGCTGACGCCGTTTGGCATAGCCCATGAAGGTGGCCTGCAGCTCGTCGCCCTGTCGTGGCTGCGCCGCAATGGAAAAATGGCCATTAGCGTCGGTCCACACAAACTTGATGGTCTTTCCGCCACGCAGCAGCATCACGTTGGCCTTGGGCAGACCAGTGCCACTGAGCGAGTCGACCACAGTGCCCGTGATGGTGTTCTGGGCCGTGGCGCACATCGAAGCGAGCAACAACAACGCTCCAATCAAGAATATCCTGTTCATTCTTTGTATCATTCGCTCAAGTCAATGGGGTTGAAGGGGGCGGGCGACATGAATCTCTTGCGGTATTCCTCGGGGCTGTATTCTTCGCCCTCCTCGTTTTCGGATGTCAGCTTGACACCAGACATTCCGCCCATCTGTCTTACCATGTCGTCCACAGTCTCTTGGGCCAAGAGTGGAGCCAGCAAGAGAGAAGCAGTATTGACAACTAAGTTCTCCTCCTCATCGTCATCGACAAACAAGGTCTGCAATAAGAGTGCCTTCCCACAAACATAGATGCCCGCTCATTTCACTATCTCTATGGGGTTATAGGGCGAGACCTGCTTCATGGACTTCAGGAAGTCGTCCTTTTCAATGCCGCCCTCCATCTTCACGTTGTCCATGCTGATGGTGATTCCCGCCGCCTTGAGGACATCGTCGGCAGTTGTGGTGCGGTTGATCTTGTCGAGCTGCTTCTGCGTCACCGGCTCATACTTCTTGTAGTCCTTGACGAGCGTGATGTCTTCCTTGCCTCCAACCTGCTCAAGTCCTTTGGCCTCGAAGACGTATTGTCGTTGGGAGTCGGCAGCCTTGAGGATGAGTCCCGGAAGCCCCATAAGTTTCCATGGTCCAAAGTCGAGCGGGATGTCCTCGGTGAACCATACTGTCCAGTGGCGGCCCTTGAACGAAGTCTCGGCCTTTGTGCAACGATAGCCAAGCAGGGTGCAGGTGTCCGTGCCGACGCTCCAGTCAGGCACCTGCGTCTTCTCCGAGATTCTGTAGCTGCCCATCATGGCCATCGTGAGGAAACTGGTCTCCCCGGTCGGGTAATTGCGATAGATGCTCCAGGAGAGCGACGGGTGTGCCGGGGGATTGCTGAAATCCATGTCGTGACGGGCTATCTTCTCATCCACCCACTTGTCGTAGATAGCCTTTCTGGCACTGTAGAACTTGCCTACCGTAGAGCCAATGTCGAGCCGCATTTCGTCAGCAAGATAAAGATAGTTGCCCGTCGAGTCGCGTTTCGTGGTGTCGGCGACAAACTTGGTGGCGTAGGTGATGCGATACTGCACTTGGTCAATGGTTTTCTCCTGTTTGGAATTGTCGTTGCCCGCAGTGTTGCCGTCGACTACATGGATGGATTGCCCCGATGCGCCTAAAGAGAATGTCAGCATGGAGGCCAACAACGCGGTCATAAGTTTTACTCTCATAGTCAAATGGTTTTATATATGGTTTTGCAGTAGGAGGTGCGCTGTCTCCGCCGCGAATCCTTGCACGGCGGGGACGCCGTGCATTCTCGCACTGTATCCCCCATCCGCGAATTCTCGCACGGCAGGGATGCCATACATTCTCGTGCTGTATTCCCCATCCGCGAATCCTTGCACGGCGGGGACGCCGTGCCTCCTACTTGTTTGCCGCAAAGATAACAAAACTTTTCGAGACGGCAAGAAATCCCCTACTATTATTAATGGCCGGTTCTAAAAATTAGGTTTCGAAAATTAGACGATACGGATGCATGTTATTTCGGTCGTCTTCCGCGCCCATGGGTCTCAAAACGTCAAGCCTCATCGGTCGTGTAGCGGGCTACACGACCGATGAGGCTTGACGTTTTGACGAGCAACAAGCCATTGTATCCTCATTTATTTCCACCCCAGCAGCTTTCCAACAATTGTGGCGAAGCGCAGTGGCCATTTGGGTACGAATGTCATCATTTGGTTCCACATGGACTCTGGCAGCTGATGGTAGGCGGCATTGCGGAAGATGTTTGGAATCTTGCGTGCCTTGCCTTCCTTCCCAGTCTCAATCAGCTCCACAAAGTTAGGATTGACGAGCACACCCAATCCGATGGCCACGAAGTCGGCCATGAGGCTGTTGTAAGCCTCCAAAGCCATATCGGGCGTGCGCAGCCCGCCCACGCCTATCAGTGCCACGCCCCGTCCTTTGAGCCTGTCCTTGGCCAGCTGCAGGCGGGGCTGTCCAGCGCCGGCGCCGCGCCGTGCCTTGTTGTAGAAGCCATGTAGCGACATGTGGACATACTGAACGCCCTTGTCGGCAAGGGCATCGACGAGCGCCAGCGTATCGTCCATGGTCAGTCCGTCCTCACCCGGCTCTTCCGGCGTGAGACGGTAGCCGATGATGAAGTCGGGACGGTTCATCCGCTTCCTTACCTCCATGGCGGCATCCGTCACCGCCAATGGCAGGCGCATTCTCTTCTCAAGGCTTCCTCCCCAGTCATCGGTGCGTTTGTTGGTCTTGGCTGAGAAGAACTGCTGGAGCAGATAGCCGTTGGCGCCATGCAGCTCGATGCCGTCAAAACCGGCACGGATGGCAAGCTCGGTGGCATAGGCGAAGTCGTGGATGACTCTCTGTATGCCCTCCTCGGTCAAAGCCTCCGTTCTCACCCTCAGTTTGGCGCCTAAGGTGTCAATCTCCTGGTTGGTGAGCAAGCTCGGCGCAAAGGCCACTCCACCATTGAGTGTGGTGAGCGCTGCCGCACCGGCATGCTGCAGTTGGGCGATGGCCAATGCGCCTCCGCTCTTCATTGTCTTGGCACGCTTGGCCAGACTGCCCTCGTCGGCTTCGCGATAGGCGGCGGGCTGTCCAGTGAAGCCGATACCTTCCCGGCTCACGGCAGTGGCAGCACTGATGAACAGTCCGAAACCATGTGCGCGGGCTTTCAGGTAGGCGAGTTCTTCGTCTGTGGCATCACCGTTCTCGTCAGCCGACCAGTGGGTGAGCGGAGCTATGGCAAGCCGGTTTTTGGCAGTGACACCGTTATTGAAGGTATATGTCTCGAAGAGAGGCTTGAATTTGTCTTTCATATATTTCTTTTTTTTATCACAATGTGTTGAGAAGAGGCCCTAAGCATGGTTGAGATTCATTCTGCGCCACAACGCCCGTGGCGCTAAGCGCATCAGTAGCGCTACGGCATGCCAAAGTCCATCAATGTAGGCGACGTGCCTGTTGCCGTAGATAGCCTTGAGTATGCTTCTCGATGCCTTGTCGGCAGATAGCGTGTGAGGGAATTTGTCACCATGCAGAAGGGGCGTGTCGATGAATCCGGGGCGTATGTCAGTGATCCGTATATTGACCCCGAGCGCGTGGCTCTGCTGCTCCAGTGCTTCGAGATAAGTGCTTTGAAGCGCTTTCGTTGCGGAGTAGGATGGCGACGGCCCCAGCCCACGGATGCCCGCAATCGAGGTAATCACGGCGATGTGGCCATGCCCCTGACGGGCGAAAAAGCGGTAGGCGGCTCCCACCATTCTTGTGAAGCCCAGCGCGTTGGTGCGCAGGGTGGCTTCCTCCGGCTCGGGGTCGAGGTTGGGATTCATTTTCCCTACGCCCGAGGCATAGAGGAAGAGATCCATTCCTCCTGCTTTCTTCACGAGCTGCTCCAATTGGCCGGCCGCCTGTTCATCGGTGACATCGATGCGGCTCCACACCACTTGTCCGGGGAAGTCCTTGGCCAACTGTTCTAATGGAGCCTCTCTTCTCGCTGCCACGCCCAAGCTCCAACCATCGTGCAGCAGAAGCCTGGCGGTCGCAGGCCTATTCCCGATGAGGCTCCGATGACAATTGCCCGGCGCTGTTCTCGCTGTGCTTTCATTTTTCTTTATACCTTTATACTCTATATGAATTTCACCAAATAAGCATTTGTTTGTTCCCAACCGACTATCACTTAGCCCAAGTGGGGCAAAGCAGCCGTCAAGTAATGCGATGGGGCAAAAGTACAAAGAAAAATCGAGAAGCTGATTCTCTTCGGGGAATTATATACGTTATGGAACATTTTCAGCACCATTTTCAGCATAGCATCACGAAAACGCTTGCTGGCATGGAGCGGAATATTTTAGGCTGGTTCTATAAATTAGGTCGAGGCGTATTGAGCCAGCGCCCACCTTTTCTCGCCATGGCAGGGTCCAAGCGAGCTTGCCTCTGCTCATTTGGCTTATCGAAAAGGTTGGGCTTACGCCCACCTTTTCTCGCCATGGCAGAGTCCAAGCGAGCTTGGCTCTGCTCATTTGGCTTATAGAAAAGGTTGGGCCAGCTATCGGGATTCAAAACGTAAGTTGAAGAGGGAGTGTAGCGGGCTACACGACCGATGAGACTTGACGTTTTGAGACCGATAGATGCAGAAGACG
>SFCY01000119.1 GCA_004558865.1 Bacteroidales bacterium | reverse complement strand
ATTGCCGCAAATATGAGGCAAAGAACGGTGACTATCTTTCTAAAGGTTTCCATACTCTGCTTGTTTTGGTTTTATCTATTGGCAAAAATAAACATTAAATCGATACAACGATGTCAAAGGGCGTAAAGTTTAACGTAATTTTATCAATCAACGGCAAGGATGTCTTTGTACAGTGCAAGCAAAGCGTTCAGGAGCTTGGCAAAGCCTTGGGCACCATTCCTGGAAAGGCTGAGCAGAGCCGGGCAGTTTAAGCGAATGTTAAAGGATTTAAGTGGACAATAGTGATTAGGCTTATAGAATAATCGATAAAGTGCAGTTGTCGTTTCGGTCGTCTTCTGCATCTATCGGTCTCAAAACGTCAAGTCTCATCGGTCGTGTAGCCCGACACTCCCTCTTCAACTTACGTTTTGAATCCCGATATCTTGCAAAACCTTTTCGATAAGCCAAATGAGCAGAGCCAAGCTTGCTTGGACTCTGCCATGGCGAGAAAAGGTGGGCAATATGCCAATACGACTCGACCTAATTTATAGAACCAGCCTTGAATGTCAACCTTTGGAGGTTAGAAGTCAACCTCGTCGGGTTGTTCCACTCCGCCATTGGGCTCCACTTGCGAGATGGCATTTATCTCTTCCTCGCTCAGCTCGAAGTCGAGGCAGTCGAGGTTCTGTCGTATTCTCTCTGGCGTGATTGATTTGGGCAGCGGCAGGATGTCTTGTTGCAGGAGCCAGCGCAGCAGGATTTGTGCGGTGGTGTGGCCGGGATGGTGCGAGGCCACATCCTCG
Organism: Bacteroidales bacterium; assembly: GCA_004558865.1. Lineage (GTDB taxonomy): Bacteria > Bacteroidota > Bacteroidia > Bacteroidales > Bacteroidaceae > Prevotella. The sequence continues at coordinate 6,099 of SFCY01000119.1, read as the reverse complement.
ACGATGGGGTGGGAGAGGAGCGCCCCTTTGCCCAAAGGCCGCCAAGCCTCCACCACGATGTCGTTGTCGTGGCACCATTCCACATTATCCTTTTGTGCGTGTCCGGGGTGTATTTCCAGCTGGTCGACCATGGGCCTCACTGTCGCCGTCTGCATCAGCGGGTCCATGTGGTGGATGTAGAAGTTGCTCAGTCCGATGCTCTTCACGAGTCCGTCACGATAGAGCGTCTCCAAGGCGCGCCACGTCTCGGCGTTGATTTGCCGCCAGTTGCCAAACTGGTGGGGAGAGGCGGGCCAGTGGATGAGGTAGAGGTCGAGGTAGTCCAAACGCAGGTCGGCCAGAGTCTGCCTGAAGGCCGCGATTGTCTTGTCGTAGCCGCGGCAGGTGTTCCACACTTTGCTGGTCACATACAGTTCCTCGCGTCTCACTACGCCGCGGCTGAGGCAGTCGTTGATGGCGTTGCCCACGAAAGCTTCGTTCTTGTATACTGCGGCGGTGTCGATGAGTCGGTAGCCGCATTCGATGGCTGTCCTCACAGCCTGCTGGGCTTCCTCTCCCGTGGCCCGCCACGTGCCAAAACCGATGGCTGGCAGCTCCACGCCGTTGCTTAGTTGGAAACTTGTTTTCATCTTGTGTTCCTTTTGGGTGATATGCCAGCATAGGGGGCGGGGCGATGGCGTGTCTGCCGGATGAGCCATTTCCGCCTTCATGGCTGGCAAGTGTTTCTTGCGGATGCCTTATTGCAGAATCACCACCGTCACTCCGCGCGCGGCCTGGGCGCCCATGACGAGTGCCTGCTCGATGTCGGCGGTCTTGGAAGGGCCGCTGATGAACGATCCGAAGTTGTAGCGCGGGTCCATCTTGATTCGGGCGTAGGCTTGGTGCATGTTGTCCACGATGTCCTGACGGTCGATGAAGATGACCAAGTATTCAGAAATGAACATGATGGCTTTCTCCTTCATGGTCTGCGGAATCCAGATGCAGCCGTTCTCCGCCACTCCCGTCTGCCCCATCACGATGCCCACGTCGGTGCCGTTGAGTTCTGCGGCCTCCTCCACCGTGTCGGGGTTCTTCGTGGCCAGGTGGATGAAGGGCAGGTTTGAGGCGAAGGTCCTTGCCTCGGGATAGAGGTTGCGCAGCAGTTGGTCCAGATCGTCGGTCTTGTTGGCCTCGGCCACGTTGGCCCCCATCTGCCGGCACATCGCCTTGAATTGTGCGTAGGTGTCCTTGTATTGGATGCCCCTCACGTTGACAAGCGGCATGTCGTATTGGAGCGTGGTGTTGTCGCGCAGTTTTTTGAAAAGCTCTTCTTTCTTCATTTCTTCTTGTGAGTTTGTTTCCACCAGGAGTGGAAGGTTGGATGGGCAAACCGGGGAGAGGCGTGTCCGATTCCCCAAGGATTGAGACGGCTGAAATGGGTCAGGCCCTCAGGCACGAGGTTGAGCAGCGGGGCCGCCCTGAGTGCGCCCACATAGAGGTTGGGGTGCATGTAGATGAGGCGCATGCCTTCCGACATGAACTTTTTGAGCCTGTCGGCCCTGCCCAGCGCGTCCAACTGCTGTCGCCAGTGGTAGATTTGGCTGCCGGGGTTCACCTTGGCCGGGCACACGTTGTCGCAGCTCAGGCAGAGGCTGCACGCCGACACGTTGTCGCTGTAGCGGGCCGGATTCTTCAGCATGCCCAAGTTCACCCCGATGGGGCCGGGTATGAAATAGGTGTAGCTGTAGCCTCCGCTGCGCCGGTAGACGGGGCATGTGTTCATGCAGGCTCCGCAGCGGATGCATTTCAAGGTTTCCCAATGCTCGGGATTGCCAAGGATGTCGCTGCGCCCGTTGTCCACCAGCACCACGTGCATCTCCCCACCGGGGCGTGCCTGGCGGAAGTGTGAGGTGAAGCCCGTCGTGGGCTGTCCTGTGGCGCTGCGGCTGAGGAGTCGGTGGAACACGGCCAGTGAGGCATAGTCGGGAACCAGCTTCTCCAATCCCATCGCCACGATGTGGAGTTTGGGCATGGAGGTTGTCATGTCGGCGTTGCCCTCGTTGGTGCACACCACCACGTCGCCCGTCTTGGCCACGCCGAAGTTGCAGCCTGTCATTCCCGCTCCTGCCTCAAGAAACTCGTTGCGCAGGCTCTCGCGTGCGCAGTAGGTCAGATAGGTGGGGTCGTAGTTGCCCTGCTCCTTGGATATACCCTCGCGCTCAAACATCTGTCCTATTTCCTCGCGGTGGAGGTGGGTGGCCGGCACCACGATGTGGCTCGGCCTCTGGTGGAGCAGCTGCAGGATGCGCTCGCCCAAGTCGGTCTCCACCACGTCGATGCCCCTTTGCTCCAAGTAGGCGTTCATGCCGCATTCCTCGGTGAGCATCGACTTCGACTTCACCATCTTCGTCACCTGGTGGGTCTCCAATATCCCATACACAATCTCGTTGAACTGTTGGGCGTCGGCAGCCCAGTGCACTTTTACCCCCCTGCTCTCCAGCTGTGAGCTGAACTCCTCCAAGTAATCGGCCAGGTGGGTCAGTGTGTGTCGCTTGATTTCAGAGGCCAACTGGCGCAGCTCTTCCCATTCGGGCAGTTCCTGCGCTAAGGAGTCGCGTTTCTGACGCAGCGACCAGAACGTTTGGTCGTGCCACGTCACCTTTTCTCTGTCTTGATTGAAAGCCTTGGCGTTCTCGCTGTGAAGTGTGCTCATAGTCCTGCTGCTAATATTTCTGCGACGTGAATGAACTTGATGTTCCTTTTCTCCCTGCGTGCGATGCCTTCGAGATGCATCAGGCAGCTGCTGTCGGGGCCTGTGACGTATTCGGCTCCGGTGGCCTCGTGGCGTGCCAGCTTGTCCTCTCCCATTCGCAGCGACACCGCAGTCTCCTCCACGGAGAACATGCCACCGAAGCCGCAGCATTCGTCGGGTCGCTCGGGCTGCCTCACGGTGATGCCCCTCACCATCTGCAGCAAGTCGACAATCTTGTTGAATTTAGGAATGTTGCGCTCTGAGGGGGAGCTGAGTCCCAACTCGCGCACGCCGTGGCAGCTGTTGTGTACGCTCACCATGTGGGGGAAGACTCCCGGCACTTCGGTCACTTTCAGCACGTCGTGAAGAAACTCCACTACGTCCATCGTCTTCTTCTCCACGGCGCAATCGTGGCCGGCGGGCAGGAGGGCGGGATAGTTGAATCGCACAAAGGCCGCGCATGATGCCGAAGGGGCCACCACGTAGTCGTAAGTCGCGAAGAGCTGGTCGAAGTTGTTGGCCAGGCGTTTCGACATTCTCTCAAAACCGCCGTTCGCCATGGGTTGTCCGCAGCAGGTTTGCCGCTCGGGGTAGTCCACGTCCAGACCGTAGTGGCGGAGCAGGGCGTATGTGGCCTGTCCCACGTGCGGATAGAGCGCGTCAACATAACAAGGGATAAAAAGTCCAATTCTCATCGTTTTTTCTTTTCTACCCTGCAAATTTACTCAAAATATTGCTTATTGGATAGTTTTCCTCTGTGATTTTTTTGTTCTCCGCCCAAATTGTTCCCACACTTACAAGTGCTTTGCGCCTACGCAAAATGTGTGGCAACTGTCACGATAGTCTGTGTCAGTTGTCACGATAGTCCGTGGCAACTGACACGATAGTCTGTGACAACTGACACACAACTTAGGCAGAGGATGCTTCGTTGTAAAAACACGCAAGGTTATTTTGTTCTTCGCCCGATTTCCACTAACTTTGTAGGCCAAAACAGATAAGGATGATAGTTTGCATAGCAGAGAAACCAAGTGTGGCGCGCGATATAGCGCGTATTTTGGGAGCCAACCAGCAGCATCAGGGATATATGGAGGGCAATGGTTACCAAGTGACCTGGACCTTCGGCCACCTTTGCGAGCTGAAGGAGCCCGACGACTACACGCCGCTGTGGAAGCATTGGAGCTTTGGGCAGCTTCCCATGCTTCCCCAGCGCTTTGCCATCAAACTCATCGACGACGAGGGAATCAAAAGGCAGTTTGGTGTCATCGAGAGACTTTATGCCCATGCCGACAGCATTGTCAATTGCGGTGATGCCGGGCAGGAGGGCGAGCTCATCCAGCGGTGGGTGATGCAGAAGGCCAACGTGAAGTGTCCCGTCAAGCGGTTGTGGATTTCCTCCATGACCGATGAGGCCATCAGGGAGGGTTTCGCCAAACTCAAGGACGAGCAGCAATACGACAATCTTTATCTTGCCGGCCTGAGCCGCGCCATCGGCGACTGGATTCTCGGCATGAACTGCACCCGCCTCTACACGCTCAAGTATGGCAACAACCGTGGCCGCCACCAAGTGTTGAGCATCGGCCGTGTGCAGACCCCCACGTTGGCGCTCATCGTCAACCGCCAGAAGGAAATCGACAATTTCAAGCCAGAGCCCTATTGGGTTCTGGCCACAGTCTATCGCGACACGCTCTTCACCGCCACCAAAGGCCGCTTCAACTCCAAGGAGGAGGGCGAGCGGGCTTTCTCCACCATTGAGGGAAAGCCCTTCACCGTGACCGACGTGCAGAAGAAGAAAGGACGCGAGCAGCCCAAACAGCTCTACGACCTCACCTCGCTGCAGGTGGACTGCAACCGCAAGTTCGGCTATTCGGCCGAGATCACACTCAACCTCATCCAGGGCCTCTACGAGAAGAAGCTCACCACTTATCCGCGTGTTGACACCACCTATCTGAGCGACGACATCTATCCCAAGTGTCCTGGCATTCTGAACGGGGTGTTCAAGTCGCGCGTCGGTGGCGGCTTCCCCTACGCCGAATTGGTGAAGGGTCTCGCCTCCATCAGCAAGAATCTGCCCAAGAGCAAGCGGGTGTTCGATTCCTCCAAGGTCACCGACCACCACGCCATCATTCCCACTGGTGTTCCCTCCATGGGTCTCACCGACATGGAACAGAATGTCTACGACCTCATCGTGCGTCGTTTCATCGCCGCCTTCTATCCCGACTGCGAGTTTGCCACCACCACCATATTGGGCAGGGTGGAAAACGTGGAGTTCAAGGTCTCGGGCAAGGAGATTCTCAAGCCGGGATGGCGCGTGGTCTATGGCGCCACAGCCTCCAGCCAAAACTCGGACGCCCACGACGAAGAGGAACGGCGAGACGACGAGGAGCGCACGCTGCCGGCTTTCGTCAAGGGAGAGAGCGGCCCCCACAAGCCCACGCTGACCGAGAAGCAGACCACTCCGCCCAAATACTACACCGAGGCCACGCTTCTCCGGGCCATGGAGACGGCTGGAAAGTTTGTGGAGGATGAGGAGCTGCGCGCCGCCTTGAAGGAGAACGGGATAGGACGGCCCTCAAGCCGCGCGGGAATCATCGAGACGCTCTTCAAGCGCCACTACATCCGCAGGCAGCGCAAGAACCTGGTGGCCACCCCAACGGGGATAGAACTCATCGACGTGATCAAGGAGAAGCTCCTCACCAGTTGTGAGTTGACGGGCATCTGGGAGAAGAAGCTGCGCGACATAGAGCATGGCGGGTTCGATCCCGCCGAGTTCATCAACGGTCTGAAGGAACAAATCAACAAGATTGTGCACGACGTATTGAGCGACAACTCGCCGTCCACCATCACCCTCGTCAGCGACGACGACCTGAAACCTGCCAAGAAGAGAGCCTCCTCCAAGAAGTCTGCCGCCGCCAGTAAGCCCCAGGCGGAGAGGAAATCCAAAGCCTCCTCCTCTGCCGCGCTGCACTTGGTTCCCTCCGACAGCCTCATAGGCCAGCCTTGTCCCCTCTGCGGCAAAGGCACCATCATCAAAGGGCGCACGGCATACGGGTGTAGCCGCTACAAGGAGTGCGCTTTCCGTCTTCCTTTCTCCGCACAGTGATAGGCCCCGTAGCGGCTTGAGAGGACGGAGCAGGAACCTGGCTATTTCCCACGCAGATTCCGCAGATTCCGCAGATTTCTCGGAAACAGATGAAATCTGCGTATTCTGCGCTATCTGCGAGCCAAAACACCATATATTTTCCGTGGATTCATGGTGAGAGAAAGTTGCGGTTGAATTTAGGATTCTATTGTAACAAAAACCAGTAAAACCCTTGCTGCGATGCAAGGGCTACGCCCGTTGTTTCTTCTCCGTAGCCGGCTTGCTCCGA
>SFCY01000118.1 GCA_004558865.1 Bacteroidales bacterium | reverse complement strand
CGCACATGTATCAACCAAATATAAAAGTAATGTTTAACCGGGTCAACCAACATTAAAAATAAGGCTTAAAGTAGTCAACCAAAAACGTTAAACTACATTCCGCCGCAACTTGCCCATAATGTGTGACAGCTGTCACACAACAATAGAGCAACCGTCGCACAGCAATAGAACAATTGTCGCACAGCAATGGAACGGCTGCCACACATTGTAATGGAACGTCTGTCTGTGTAGGAAAGCACGTCGCTGCCCACGTGGGCGGGCTTAGTGCGACAGAATGGCACCCTTTTGTCGCGACCACAAAAAAACCGGACGAACCTTGCGGCCCATCCGGTTTGTATTGTATATGTTGATTGAAAACGCTTCCTAAACTTTCAACTTCTCGCTTTGGGCCTTTGTGGCCGCAAGAGGGAAGTTGGTGCGGTGACTACTTGCCAAGCTCCAACTTGTTGTTCACGTTAATTGCTTCGGCAATCATCACTGCGAGAACCATTACTGAAATTACTGTCATCATCATAGTTAATAATCCTTTCTCTTTTTTTGGGGACCCCTTGCGAGGTCTTGTCGTTATTGTTATCCTTTATTTTACAGTGCAAAGGTAATGCCGTTATCGCACACGGCAAAGGATTCTGACAGCTTTTGTTGCACGATGCGCCCTTTTCTTGCCGTAGGTCAAGCCGACGGTTGCCAATCACATGCAAATCATGTTGCCATTGCATCAAGGCGGTCGAACATTTCTGTCAGAGCGGCGGATGCCCGCATCCATGCGTCCCTCTGTTTTTTTCCTCGCAAAGGCGCAAAGGCCGCAAAGGCGCAGCCCCTGCAATGGGGTTGCGTGCCTTTGCGGCCCTGCTTTAGGCGATAGGCTCCTGGCTCCTAACTTATTTTGAATCTCCCGCGCAGGCGGATGTCGTCGCTGGCTGCACCTACCATCACGTTGAACCAGCCAGGCTCCACCACCCACTGCCTCTCCCGGTTGACGAGGCCTAAGTCGGAGGCGCGGAGCGTGAAGCTCACGTGCTGCGTCTGTCCTATGGATAAAGGTATGCGCGCGAAGCGGCGGAGCTGCATCACGGGCTGGGCCACGCTGGCCACGGAGTCGTTGAGGTAGAGCTGCACCACCTCGCAGCCGTCGCGCCTGCCGGTGTTGGTCACGTCGAAGGCCACCACCACACTGTCCTTGCCCACGGCGTTGATGCTGAGGTTGGAATAGCCAAACGTGGTGTAGCTCTTGCCGTGGCCGAAGGCGTAGAGAGGCCGAGCCGTTGTCTCCACATAGTCGTGGGGCATCGGTGGCAGATGGTTGTAGTATACCGGCAGTTGGCCCACGCTCCGCGGCACGGAGATGGGCAGTCGTCCCGAGGGGTTGCAGTCGCCGAAGAGCACGTCGGCGATGGCCGTGCCGCCCTCCTGGCCCGGGTAGTAGGCCGTGAGCAGGGCGTCGGCGTGGGTTGCCGCCCAGTTCTTTTCGAGCGGCCTCCCCTCGATGTAGACCACCACCAAGGGCTTGCCTGTGGCTTTGAGGGCTTCCAGCAGCTTGCCTTGCAGTCCCAAGAGCGATAGCGACGCACGGTCGAATCCCTCGCCGCTGTCCATGTCGCTGATGGTGTTGGCGTCGGTCTCGGCCGCTCCCGTCTGCTTGTAGCTCGTCTTGAAGTCGCGCGCGCTGCTTCCGCCCACGCAGGCCACCACCACGTCGCTTCTGCGGGCGGCCTCCACGGCCTCCGCGATGCCGTCGTGGGTGGTGTCGCGCACGCCGCAGCCTTTGGCGTAGGCCACGTGGCCGGCCGGCAGCTTGGAGCGGATGCCGGCCAAGACGGTCTTCACGTTACCCTCGGGCTGTGGGGCCGTGTAGTCGCCGAGCATGTTGTAGACGTTGTCGGCGTTGGGGCCCACCACAGCCACGCGCGCGTCCTTGCCTAACGGCAGCGTGTTGTTGCGGTTCTCCAAGAGCGTGATGCTCTCGCGCGCCACCTGCAGGGCCAAGGCCTTGTCCTGGGGCGTGTTGGCCTCTTTCTCCGCCCGCCGCTCGTCAACGTAAGGGTCGCTGAAGAGCCGCTGCTCGAACTTGCAGCGCAGCACGCGTGCCACCGCCGAGTCGACGAGCGATTCGGGTATGCGCCCGGAGCGCACGGCGTGGGGCAGCGTGGCGTAGGCCTGGCCGCCAAGGTCGATGTCCACGCCCGCCTTGAGAGCCATGATGGCGGCGTCTTCCAGCGATGCCGCCACGTGGTGCTGGTTGTACATCACGTCGATGCTGTAGAGGTCGCTCACCACGATGCCGCGGAATTTCCATTGGTTGCGCAGGATTTCGGTGAGCAGTTCGCGGCTGCCCGTTGAGGGAATGCCGTCGAGCGTGTTGTAGGAGGTCATCACGGACATCGCGCCGCTGTCGAGCGCTTGCTTGAACGCCGGAAGGAAGTTCTGCATCAGGTCGCGCCCGGTGATGGCGCTTGGGCCGCCGTTCTGTCCGCCCCACGTGGTGCCGTAGCCGATGAAGTGCTTCAGCGTGGCGATGGTGCCTCGGTCGGTGGCGGAATGCGACTGGGAGAGTCCGGCCACCTCGGCGCTGGCCATGGTGGCCGTCAGCACGGGATCCTCGCCAAACGACTCCTCCACGCGCGACCAGCGCGGGTCGCGCGAGAGGTCCATCACGGGGCCGTAGCTTATCTGCGCGCCATAGCATCGCACTTGGCGGCGTGTGGCGTCGCCCACGCGCCGCATGAGGTGGGCGTCCCAAGTGGCGGCCATGCCGAGTCCCGTGGGGAATACCGTGGAGCCGATGGCCATGTGGCCGTGGGGAGCCTCCTCGGCAAAGAGCAGGGGGATGCCCAACCGCGTGTTGTCTCTCACGGCGCGCTGCATCTTGTTGGCCGCGCGGGCCGAGAGCCTCGGGCCGAGCCCGTTCTCCAGCGAGCGGCGCGTCCAGGGGTCGGCGCGGAAGGTGGCCCAGAGGTTGCCCACGCCCTCCTGCAGCACCTCCTTATCGAAGAGCGGCGTCAGGACCACGTCGTCGCCCTTGCGCTCGCAATAGTTCCATGCCATGGTGCAGCGCAGCTGCCCCACCTTCTCCTCTAATGTCATCTGGCTGAGAAGCCGGGCCACCTGCTGGTCCACACTTGGCTCCTTGCCGCGGTGGGCTACGCCCTGGGCCATCGATGTGCTTCCTATATATAATAAGGAAGCGACGAAGAATATCAGTCTTTTCATTCTATGCTGAATTTTAGTGCCACGGGAGCGTTGGCCAGTCCTTTGGGGAGGGCGACCGTCACCCGGTCGCCCTCCACTGTGGTATGGAGGCGCACGTTGCCGTCGATGAGCGTCACATCGCCCTTTGGCACATTGCCTTTCCACGTGATGGTAGGGGGCAGCTGTCCGCCGTCTTCCAGCGCATAGATGGCATAGAGCGTGCGGTGGTTCTTGTTGGCCGTGAACCAGAGGTTGCCCTGGTGGTAGTTGGGGGTGGTGCGGGTGCTGTAGATGGCCTCGCCGTTGCGTCTGAGCCAGTCGCCCACCTCGTGGAGCCGGGCCGCCTCGTCGTCGGGGATGAGGCCCTCGGGCGACGGCCCCACGCCGAGCACCATGCAGCCGCCCTTGGCCACCACCTCGGCCAAGAGCGCCACCACCTTGTTGGCCGACTTGTAGTCGGGATTGGGAATCCATCCCCAAGCGTGCGTGAGGGTGATGCAGCTCTCCCATGGATGGTTGAGCTGACGGTCGGGAATCTGCTGCTCGGGTGTCTGGTAGTTCTCGTTGCGCCCCTGGATGGTGCGGTCCACGCATATCAGGCCCTTCTGCTGTCCTGCGCGGGCCTGGGCCAGCACAGAGTCGAGGCCGATGTCGTCGCCCGACACCCATCCGCCGTCGAGCCAGAGGATGTCGAGCTTGCCGTAACGGGTCATGAGTTCATTGAGCTGGTCCTGCGTGAACCGTTGGTACTTCCTCCACCAGTCGGGGTGCTGCTCGCGCTTGTAGTTCTGCATGCGGTTGGGCGTGGCGTAGTAGGGGTTCCAGAACCACTTGCAGTGCCAATCGGGTTTGGAGAAGTAGCAGCCGGTCATAAATCCCTTGTCGCGGAAGGCCTGGAACACATACTTGGCCACGTCGGCCTTGGGATTGTCGGCAAAGGGCCCGTGGGCGATGCTGAAGTCGGTGTACCTGCTGTCGAACATGCAGAAGCCGTCGTGGTGCTTGGTGGTGAAGATCATGTACTTCATGCCGGCGTCCTGCATGACGCGCGCCCACTGGTCGGGGTCGAACTTGGTGGGGTTGAACACGTTGCTCAGTCCCCAATACCACTGCTTGTAGCCCTCGTAGGTGTATTCGGCGGGCCGTGTGATCCAGTCCTCGGAGCATATCTGCCACGACTCCACGATTCCCGGCACGGAGTAGAGCCCCCAGTGCATGAGAACGCCGAACTTGAGATCCTGCCACTGGTCGAGTTTCCTCAGCACGTCCTTGTCGGTGGGCCACTCGTAGCCGTCAGACTGTTTGTGGATGTAGCTGTTGTCGTCCTGCGCGCGCAGTCCAAGGGGGGAGAGGCTGAGCAGGGCGGCGAAGAGCGATGTGAGTGCAAAATGATTGTTCATTGCTGTTGGTTTATAGGAGGGGAAGCGGCTGTTCTCCTCTGTTGGGTTTGGGATTCAACTGTTTTTTTTCCTCATTGCCCTGAAGAGGAAGCAGAAGTGCATGAGAAGCGTGGGCAGCAGGCCGTAGTGGCGGCGCATCACGGTGAAGCGCTCGCGGAGCGAGGCACGGTGGTTCTTCACCGACATGCCGCCCTCCAGGTAGTCGCACAGCACCATGTGGGCGTTGAGCAGTTGGCGCCCTTCCTGCTCCGACTTCTGCATGATGCGGATGCACCAGTCCACGTCGGAACTGAACTTGTAGCGCATGTCGTAGGGTGTGGCTTGGGCGATGGAGGTCAGGGCGTAGAACGACTGGTGGCAGACCAGCATGCCCTTGAGGAACGAGCGCCAGGAGAGGTGGTCGGGCGGGGCGAGCCGCCGCTTGTGGAGGAAGCGTCCCTCAGAGTCCACGATGTTGGTGTCGCCGTAGACCACCCCCGGCAGCGGCTTGCCCTTGCCTATGGAGGCGGCGAGAAGCTCCAGGGTGTCGGAGCCGGGCAGCTTGTCGCCGGCATTGAGGAATACCAGGTAGTCGCCCGTGGCGCGCGCCAAGGCGCGGTTCATGGCGTCGTAGAGGCCGCTGTCGCGCTCAGAGACCAGAACCACGTCGTGGGCGGGGCTTTCCTGGTCGCTCACAACCTTGTATTCCTTGGCCATCTGCATGGTGGCGTCGCTCGACAGCCCGTCTTGGATGATATGCTCCACCTCGGGATAAGTTTGGCGAAGCACGCTCTCGAGGGTGCGCTGCATCACAGGCTCGGCATTGAAGGTGCAGGTGATGATGGTGAATTTGATCATATTTTTCTTTTGCTGTCGGCCAAAACCTTGTTGTAGAGTTTGATATATTGATTGGCCACGCTCTGCTGCGAGTAGTTGGCCGCCACCTTGTGTGTGGCGTTGAGGCCCAACTGTTCGTAGTCGGGCGAGGAGAGCACCCATTTGATGCCCTTGCCCAGGTCGTCGGCGTCGCGGTAGCGGGCCACGTAGCCGTTCTTCTGGTGGTCTATCTCCTCGGGTATGCCGCCCACGTTGAATCCCACGCAAGGCACGCCGCAGGCCATGGCCTCCATGATGGTGTTGGGCAGGTTCTCCGAGAGCGAGGGCAGCACGAACACGTCGCAGGCGCTATACACCTGGGCGGCCTGCTGCTGGTTGTTGATGTAGCCCAAGGGATAGACGGGCAGGTCGAACTTGGAGGCCATCTCCTCGGCGTGGCCGCCCATGACCACCACTGCGCCGCCCGCGGCAAGGTCGGGCGAGGTCGCGGCCAACTTGTGGCAGGCGGTGATGAGATAGTCCATGCCCTTGTTGGCGTTGGTGACGCGCTGCGAGACGAAGAGGATGAGCTTCTTGTCGGTGGGGAGGTGGAGCAGCCGCCGGCACTCCATCTTGTTCTGCTTGCGGAATATGCGTGTGTCGATGGGGTTGGGGATGCTCTGTATCCATTGCCCCTTGAGCAGTCCGCTGGCCTTGGCCTCCCCGGCCAGCCACTGCGAGCAGGCCACGAAGGCGATGTTGTATTTCTCCACGAGGCGACGCTTCTTGCGCCACACCTTTGCCGAGAGGTCGTTCGGGCCACCGCCCCCTGGGAGGTAGCGGCAATGGGAACAGGCTTGCTCGAAGTTGCGGCAGTCGAGGGTGAGGTGGCAGATGGCCGTGGCGGGCCAGATGTCGTGCATGGTCCACATCACCGGCTTGCCGCTCTGCAGGATCTTCTCTATTCCTTTCAAGGAGAGCATCCCTTGGTTGACCCAGTGGAGGTGGATGACGTCGGCCTCGCGAAACTCGTCGGTCTTGGTGATGTCAGCTCCGCTGTTGGCGATGTCCACCTCGAACAGGTGCCTCTTGCTGAAATGGAGATGGCTGAAGATGCACCAACGTTCCCATAGAAAATGCAGCTGTTGGCGCGACTGGTGGGGCAGTGCCGCCACGGTGATGTTGTCGGTTTCCTTGTCGCGCACCAGCATCTTGGCCTTAACGCCGCAGTTGTTGAGCGCGTCCATGAGTCGGTGGGCGGCGAGGGCGGCGCCGCCTGTCCGCTCGCTGGTGTTGACAATCAATACTCTCATTGGTTGGTAATTTTTCACAAAGTTACTGTTTTTCTGTCGAAACGGCAACGATAATCGGGAGAAAAACGCAAAAACAAATGGCCGGTTCTGAAAATTAGGTTCAGAAACCAAGCCGATATGTATATATGTTATTTCGGTCGTCTTCTGCATCTATCGGTCTCAAAACGTCAAGTCTCATCGGTCGTGTAGCCCGCTACACTC
>SFCY01000117.1 GCA_004558865.1 Bacteroidales bacterium | reverse complement strand
TCATCGGTCGTGTAGCCCGCTACACTCCCTCTTCAACTTACGTTTTGAGTCCCGATAGCTTGCAGAATACGACTCGACCTAATTTATAGAACCAGCCTTTATTTGTCTTTCCTGCCGAAGAGGGAGAAGTGGACATAGCGCTTGGGATGCTCGCGCAGGTTGATCATCAGAGAGTCGGCGTGGGCAACGGTGGAGTTGAGGTTGTGGTAGAGCTTGGGGTCATTCATGAGCAGCCCAAGCGAGCCCTCGTTGCTGTTCATCTTCGCCGTGAGGGTATTGACATTGGCGATAGCCTCGTTCACTTGGCGCATGGTGCCGTCCACATCAATGGCGGCAAGGTTGGCCGTGAAGCGGTCGGTGTTGTCGAGCACTGAGTTGGCCTTCGACATGGCGGTGTTGGCCTTGCCCAACACACCCGGAACCTGCTGGTTCATGTCGGCCATGAGGGTGTTGAGCCGAGCCGAGCTTACAGTGAGGTTGGCCGTGATGTTCTGGATGTTGTGCAGCGACTGGGCTATCGCCGGGTCGGCCATGAGTGCATTGAGCGAGGTGAGGATGGAGTCGAGCTTGGGTATGAGCTTCTCCACCTGCGGTATCACCCCCGCCACCTGACTGAGCATGCTGCCGCTGACGGTTCCCGCCAAGGTGTCGCCCGGCTCAACCCGCTCGCGTGGGTTGTTGGCCAAGAGCAGGTTCATCTTGACATTGCCCATAAGGTCGCTGGTGATCTCAGCCGAGGAGCCCTTGGGGATGCGGAGGTCGTTGTCGACGTCGAACTTCACCAAGATGTCGTCCTTGCCCGTATAGTCATAGATGATCTCCTTGACCACGCCCACCTGATAGCCATCGGCATAGATGGGATTGGACGACGAGAGCCCGCTGATGTCGTGGAACTTTATATAATAGGTGTTGTCGGTGGAGAACACCGACATGCCCTTCAGAAAGTTCAATCCGAAGAAGAGAACTACGATGCCCACGATAGCCACGAGGGCAATCTTCACCTCATTTGTAAATATCTTCATAACTGACTATTTTTGTTTCTTGTTGTCGAGAAATTCTTTGATGGCCTCGTTCACGTCGACGACTTTCCCCTCCTTGAAAGCGATGATGAAGGCATCGGGAAACTTGTCGAGAATCGACTTGCGCAGTCGGCTGATTTCGTTGTAGTTGGTCGAAGCGCCGTAGGTGTAGCGGATGAGAGCGCCGTCGTCGAAGCTCTCGCACCCCTCCAAGCCTTTGAAGCGTTGGTCGTTGAAGCGCAGCCTGTGCTTGCCGGCGAAAATCTGCACCTTGAACACGGGGGCGTTCCTTGGAGTCTTGTCGGCTTGCTTGGTCTTCGCCGTGGGCTGGGCAGTCTTCTTGGCGTCCTCCTTGGCCGTTGGCTTCTTGTTTGGTGTCTTGGCTGTGGCTGCTGAGGCCTGTTGCCTGTCGCCCTGCCTTGTGGCCGAGGTCTGCTGCCTGTCGCCCTGCTTGGCTGATGGGGTCTTGGCCGTTGGGTTTCGCTGTGGCGTTGGGGCCGAAGTGTCCCGTTGCTGGTTTTTGGGCGTGGCCTTGGGTGCGGCGGCTGGTTGGGATGCGGCTGGCTGGGCTGAGGCTACGGCAACGTTGTCGCTGTCCTCCGCGCTGCTTTCGTCGCCGGGGTTGTCGGTGTCGGAAAGCTGGGCTATGCCCCCACTCTGGTATTTGTCCTTGTATTTCAAAAAAGCCTTGTAGATGCCCTGTGCGATGAGGTCAACCTGTGCGGGGTCGTTGAGCTGCTGCTCCTCGTCGGGCGTGGTGATGAAGCCCAACTCGATGAGGCAGCTCGGCATGGAAGTCTCGCGCAAGACGAGGAATCCCGCTTGGTGGACACCCTTGTTGGGACGGCTGGCCGTGGAGCAGACGCTGCGCTGTATCAGCTTGGCCAAGTCGACGCTGCGCTCCATGTAGGCACCCTGCATGAGTTCGAAGATGATGTAGCTTTCGGAAGATTTCGGGTCAAAGCCTCGGTAGGTCTGCTGATAGTTCTTCTCCTGCACGATGACGGAGTTCTCACGCATGGCCACGTCGAGGTTGTCCTTGGCGCGGTGCATGCCCAACGTGTAGGTCTCGAAGCCGCGGGCTATCTTCCCTCCCTCCAATGCATTGGTGTGGACGGAGATGAAGAGGTCGGCCCTGTTGCGGTTGGCGATGTTGGCGCGTTCCTTTAGGGGAATGAACACGTCGGTCTTGCGCGTGTAGACCACCCGCACGTCGGGACAGTTGCTCTCCACATATTTGCCGAAGGCCAACGCCACCTTCAAGTTGATGTCCTTCTCGTTGCTGATGGCTCCCGGGGCACCAAGGTCGTGGCCACCGTGGCCGGCATCTATAACGAGTGTGAAACGGTTGCTCCCGGCCCAAGTGGCAACCGAGAGCATAAGCATCAAGAGCAGTGTGGCGATATGTCTTCTTCGCATGAATCCGTGAATTTCGTGCAAATATAATCAAATAGCTTTGGAAAACCTATCAATCAGTTAAAGTTTTATCATTTATTAAGTGTAGTTCCACTCCCGCTCCGTCGCAGTCGGCTTCCATAGGAGGATTGAGCTTGCAGAGCTTGATGTCGATGGCCTCCACCACGAGGAAGCGGCGGGCAATGCGGTCGGCGATGCGATAGGCCACCCGCTCAAGCAGGTTGGACGGTACCATCATCTCCTGGCAAATCATCTTGTAGACCTCGGCGTAGTTGATGGTGTCGTTGACATTGTCTGACTTCATCGCGTTGGCCACGTTGTATTTCATCTTCAGGTCGAGACGGTAGTCGTTGCCCACAGAACGCTCCTGCGGCATCACGCCATGGTAGGCGTGAAACCGCAGGTTCGTCAGAAAGATGTAACTGTCGTTGAGTTTCATAGTCGTCAAAGTGTTTTATCCACAGCGGCTGGCCCCGCAGTTGGTGCAGATGAGACAGCCCTCCTGGTAGACCAGCGTCTCCTGTCCACAGACGGGGCATTTCTGGCCTTTGGCCTTGGTGCCGTCAACGATGTACTTCTTCAGGGCGCGCTCCACGCCGTTCTTCCAAGTGTTGATGCTCTCGTCCTTGAGTTGGAGCGAGGATACGAGCTTCAGCACGTGGTCGATGGGCATGCGGTAGCGCAGCACGCCCGAAATCAGCTTGGCGTAGTTCCAGTACTCGGGGTTGAACTTCTCTGAGAGTCCCTCCACGGTGGTCTTGTAGCCCCGCTTGTTCTCAAACTGGAAGTCGTAGCGGTGGGTGCCGTCAGGATTCGTCTGTTTGATGATTTTGCCGTGGGTGACCGACTTGGGCAGCGCGATGCCCTCCTCGTCGTCCTGCAGGCCGGTGAAGATCTCGTAGGGATAGCCGTCGAGCAGTCCGACAAAGGCCACCCACTTCTCGCGGTTGTTCTGGAAGCGCACCACATCGCATTCGAGTTCCTTGGGGCGGATCTCCTGCACGATGGGGCGCGCCAATTTCTGCGGCTCGGGTGCGGGAGTCTTCTTCTCTTTCTTCGACACAGAAATCATCACGCCCGAGCGGCTGCCGTCGCGGTAGATGGTGCATCCCTTGCAGCCGCTTCGCCAGGCCTCCACGTAGAGCTTGTTGACCAGAGCCTCGTCGACATTGTTGGGCAGGTTGACGGTGACGGATATGCTGTGGTCCACCCACTTCTGGATGGCTCCCTGCATCCTCACCTTCATCAGCCAGTCGACGTCGTTGGCCGTGGCCTTATAATAAGGAGAGCGCTCCACGAGCTTGTCTATCTCCTCTTGGGTGTACTTCTTCGTGGTGTCGATGCCGTTCACCCTCATCCACTCCAAGAACTTGCGGTGGTAGACGATGTATTCCTCGAAGGAGTCGCCCACCTCGTCGACATAGTCCACGTGAACGTCCGTGTCGTTGGGGTTCACCTTGCGGCGGCGCTTGTAGACGGGCATGAAGACGGGCTCGATGCCACTCGTGGTCTGCGTCATGAGCGAGGTCGTTCCCGTGGGGGCGATGGTCAGGCAGGCGATGTTGCGCCGTCCATACCGTGCCATGTCCTCGTAGAGTTGAGGGTCGGCGTCCTTCAGGCGCAGCACGAAAGGATTGTCCTTCTCTCGCCCTGCATCGTAGATTTTGAAGGCGCCGCGCTCCTTGGCCATCGTGACCGAAGAGCGGTAGGCGTTGAGCGCCAAGGTCTTGTGAACGCCCACTGCAAAGTCTGTGGCCTCCTGGGTGCCATAGCGCAGACCCATGGCGGCAACCATGTCGCCCTCGGCCGTGATGCCTACACCCGTGCGGCGCCCCAGGCCGCTCTTGTGCTTGATTTTCTCCCACAGGTGGTGTTCCGTCTCCTTCACCTCCTTTTCCTGCGGGTCGCTCTCAATCTTCTTCATGATGAGGTCGATCTTCTCCATCTCCAAGTCAACGATGTCGTCCATGATGCGCATGGCC
This sequence comes from Bacteroidales bacterium, assembly GCA_004558865.1. Classification (GTDB taxonomy): domain Bacteria; phylum Bacteroidota; class Bacteroidia; order Bacteroidales; family Bacteroidaceae; genus Prevotella. The sequence continues at coordinate 2,608 of SFCY01000117.1, read as the reverse complement.
TTCTGCACGTGCTTGGCAAACTTGTCGTAGTCGAACTTGGCCTCCTTGGTGAACGGGTTTTCCACGTAGCTGTAGAGGTTGAGCGAGAGCAGTCGGCAGCTGTCGTAGGGGCAGAGGGGTATTTCGCCGCAGGGATTGGTGGAAATGGTGCGGAATCCCAAGTCGGCATAGCAGTCGGGGATGCTCTCGCGGATGATGGTGTCCCAGAACAGCACGCCCGGCTCAGCGCTCTTCCAAGCGTTGTGTACGATCTTCTCCCACAGGTTGCGGGCCGAGATTTCCTTTTTCACCTTGGGGCTGGGGCTGTCGATGGGCCATTGCTGCACGTAGGGCTTGTTGTCGACTGCGGCCTGCATGAAGCCGTCGTCGATGCGCACGCTCACGTTGGCTCCTGTTACCTTGCCCTCCGTCATCTTCGCGTCGATGAAGGCCTCGGCGTCGGGATGCTTGATGCTCACCGAGAGCATCAGTGCGCCTCGGCGGCCATCCTGAGCCACCTCGCGTGTGGAGTTGCTGTATCGCTCCATGAAAGGCACGAGGCCCGTGGAGGTCAGCGCGGAGTTGTTGACGGGAGAGCCTTTGGGACGGATGTGGCTCAGGTCGTGGCCCACGCCGCCGCGCCGCTTCATCAGTTGCACCTGCTCCTCGTCAATCTTCATGATGGCTCCGTAGGAGTCGGCGTTGCCGTCGAGGCCGATGACGAAGCAGTTGCTCAGCGAAGCCACTTGATGGTTGTTGCCAATGCCAGTCATGGGACTCCCGGCTGGGACGACGTAGCGGAAATGGTCCAACAAGTCGAAGACCTCCTGTGCGGTCATCGGATTGGGGTATTTCTTCTCAATGCGTGCTATTTCGTTGGCGATGCGCCAATGCATGTCGACGGGACTCTTCTCGAAGATATTTCCGAAGCTGTCCTTCATAGCATACTTGTTGACCCATACCCGGGCGGCGAGCTCATCGCCGTCGAAATACTTCAATGTGGCCTCGTAGGCCTCATCGTAAGAGTATGTCTTTAATTCTTCCATGCTTTTGGATGTGTGATGGTGTTATGGTGGTGCAAAATTAACTAATACTTTCAATATAAAGAAATGATTTCGTTTAATTTTTACAGGGGCTTTGTGTGGTGAAATGATACAAAACGGAAAACTTTCTCTTGAATTGATGCTGCAAAGTTGCACAAAACCAAACGTTTCTGTATGCCTTGCAGCGGGCGAACCCTCCGCTTGCAGGATGGGAAATAATTAGCTTGGGTGCGATGGGATTGATGGTGCGATGGGATTGATAGGACGAAGATAACCCATGAGCCCCATAACCCATAGCTCCCAGCAGCCGCTCCCCATCCCCTCCTCCTTCCTCAATGAAAATAAAAAAATGCTTCATCCTACAACTTTTCTACAGATCTATATACTAACTTTGCAGAAAAAGAGTTTATAAAGGAAGACAAATAGGACATCATCCTTGTCATCACCAAAGAATACCTTTAACCAGAAAACGCCATACGGGCACTATACCTTATAATTAATATATGGAGAGAAAAATTCATCTTCCTTTCATTTCCTTCCCAGCAAGGATTGACAATATGGCACTGATGAAGACGTTGACCGCGATCAGCGTGCTTTGTATGCTTTACATATTCTCCGCCAAGTGGCACGCCATCTTCCTCATGGCCGATGCCATGGACAAGCAGTTGATGATACTGCTCAACTTCAAGGGTGGCGCCTTTGTCGACCGCTTCCTGCATGGCTATTCGCAGAAAATCGTTTGGGCTCCGCTCGTTGCCGTGGCTTTGGCCACAATCTTTGCCAACCAGCAAGGTCCCGTCAGGCGCAAGCTCCTTGTTGTCTTGGCGGTGGTTTTGATGGTGGTGGTGCTCGACCAGCTTTCATCCAGTGTCATCAAGCCGCTCGCATGCAGGCTGCGCCCCTCCCACACCCCCATAGTCAGCGGGATGCTCCATTATGTCAACGGCTATCATGGCGGCCGCTTCGGGTTCGTTTCCGGCCATGCCACCAACACCGTTGGCATTGCCGTGTTCTTGGCCATGATGTTCCGCGACCGCTTCACTCGCTGGTCGTTGGCAGTCTTTGCCCTGATCATGTGCTATTCACGCATCTATTTAGGCGTACACTATCCCGGCGACATCATTTGCGGCGCAGTCTTAGGAGTGCTCGTAGTATGGCTAACGCAAACTCTCCTGCGCCGCTATAATCTGACTTTCGCCACAAGGAAACGGCCTTGGGTGCTGTTGGCTACTTACTACCTCACGGTTTTGGCGCTGCTCATCTTTGCCTGACCCTTTTGGGGGACGACATGAAAGTCCATAACATGGTGGATGGCCGCATGCCAGCCGAGTATGTGGAGGGTGTTTCACCATCGGCCGGTTTGGTGTCAGGTGTGTGGCACTGTTCGTCTTGGGCGCGGCCCTCTTCGGGTTTTCCGTCGTTTGAGGGCGACCGCCACGTGTTCACCGTTTATTTTAGGCTGGTTCTATAAATTAGGTCGAGTCGTGTTCTGCAAGCTATCGGGACTCAAAACGTAAGTTGAAGAGGGAGTGTAGCGGGCTACACGACCGATGAGACTTGACGTTTTGAGACCGATAGATGCAGAA